>CAZTER010000297.1:0-3476 GCA_964612045.1 uncultured Bdellovibrionales bacterium | reverse complement strand
AAACCGAAGATTTTAAACCAACCATAGTTCATGGCTGCACATCCATAATGACACCAGATCGATACACATACTTGGATTCTGGGCAGTTGCAAGGATTGCTTGAAGGAATCGGCGGAGCAGCCTGGTATTCTCATCGTTTGCAAAGTGAGAATCCAGATCGCATTCCGGATTCTTCAGCACAAATAAATACAGGACTAGGAATCGCTCATCTCGCAGTTATCTTATTGGTCCTAGTCGGTAATGTGACCTATTTCTTGACGCAGCGTTCATTAACACAGCGGAGTCGGCAATGAGTTTTGAAAGTTTAACTGTTTTAATAGGTGGCATAGCGACTCTGGCGATCTTCAGCTTTTTAATTAAAGAGAATCCATTCTTTCGCTTCTTTGAGCATTTATTTATCGGAATAGCAGCTGGGTTCGGTATCGTTTTAACAATTAAGGAGTTTTTCTGGCCTAAGATATTTATTCCGATGTTAGGGCTAGATGTGGTCGTGTTTCCTGATGGGACGTTGTCGCATGAAAGAAACTCTTGGTATCTGATCTATCTCATTCCATTACTCTTCGGATCTTTGTACTACACCTTATTTACTAAGCGATTCTCCTGGATGGCAAAGTTGGTAATTGGTTTTACATTGGGAATGAGTGGTGGAATTGCCTTTAAGGGGTTTTGCAACGAGATCTTGCCTCAAGTTGTCGGATCTATGAAGCCACTGATAGTCCTTAGTCAAACAGGTATAGATTGGGCATCGTCAATCTCGAATGCAGTGTTTGTCCTGACAGTACTTTTTGTAATGAGTTATTTCTTCTTCTCTTTTAAACGAGGAACCCGCCTCTCTGGTTTCTCTGGTCAAACCGGAAGATGGATGATGATGGTTTGTTTCGGAGCGTTCTTCGGATCGACAGTTATGGCAAGAATGGCTCTCTTGGTAGAGAGGTTGCAGTTTATTTATGGTGATTGGCTTACAGCAGTAAAGAATTTAGTGATGGGTATCTAGTTGTGAGAGAGACTAAGACAGATCAACATAATCATATAAATCCAGAGCAGCTTCATACTGTTTTGGTTACTGATTGTGGATCGACCACTACAAAAGCGTTGTTATTTCAGAGAACTGCTGATGGCTGGAGAATGACTGGTCGTGGAGAAGCGCCGACTACTGTTGAAGAGCCTATCGCGGATGTAACAGTCGGTGCTCTAAATGCCTTTAAAGAAATAGAAGAAATTACAGGAAGGAAGATCCTCAGTAATGATAATTTAAACTCTCCTTTTTTGCTGCAATCTGGTGCTTCAAAGGACGGAATTAATATTTACCTCTCTACTAGCTCTGCTGGTGGAGGATTACAGATGTTAGTTGCTGGAGTAGTACGAGGAATCTCTGCGGAATCAGCAGAAAGAGCAGCTCTTGGTGCTGGAGCTATCGTGATGGATGTTATCTCGGCAGATGATGGTAGAGAGGATGCAGAGAGAATTGAGAGGATTCGACATCTAAAGCCGGATATTGTGTTGATAGCAGGTGGTACTGAGAACGGAACAGCGACTCACCCTGTTGAGCTAGCAGAATTGATGGCAGCAGCAGCTCCAAGACCACGTTTTGGCGATACTTATGCTTTGCCTGTTATTTACTGTGGAAATAGCGTTGTTTCTGATGAGATTAGAGAAGTATTGGCGCGTACTGGTGAGGTTAGAGTTGTAAGTAATGTTCGTCCTAAAATTGAGCAGGAAGACCTTGAGCCAGCAAGAGATTTAGTTCATGACTTTTTTCTCTCGCATGTGATGAGTCATGCTCCAGGTTATGGAAAGCTTCTAACTTGGAGTCCTGTTCCAGTAATTCCAACTCCTGCTGGGGTTGGTGAGATGGTGACTCATCATGCTGATTCTAAGAAGATCTCGGTGTTGTGTGTCGATATTGGCGGAGCAACAACCGATGTATTCTCAGTATTTCCTGATGATGGTGGGCAATTTCATTTTAACCGTACAGTTAGTGCGAATGTTGGAATGAGTTATTCTGTTGCAAATGTACTCCTTGAAGTAGGTCCTGAATCTATATCTCGATGGTTGCCTTATTCTATCGATAACGATCAGGTTAGCGATCGAATTAGGAATAAGATGATCCGACCGACTTCAATACCACAGTCACTAGATGATCTCTGGCTAGAGCAAGCTGTTTGTCGCGAAGCACTGGCACTCTCCTTAAAGCATCATCGTATGTTAGCAAAAGGGTTGGCTGGAACACGAAAATCTAGAACAATTTCAGATATGTTTTCTCAGAGATCTTCTCGAGAGGAGTTAGTTAATCTAGATAAGCTTGATCTTGTAATTGGATCAGGTGGAGTTCTTAGTCATGCTCCAGATCGAAGGTCTGCAGCACTAATGATGATTGATGGATTTTGTCTCTCTGGATTAACTGAGCTTGCAGTAGATTCAGTCTTTATGATGCCACACCTTGGAGTTTTGGCTACTGTCGCTCCTCAGGCTGCAAGTGAGATATTCTATGCAGATTGTCTTGTTAGGATCGGCTATTTGATCGCACCAACTTTCAGTAAAAATACTGACGCAGGAGCTGTTTTAGCTACGGTCTCATTAAATGGGAGTAAGATCGGAGAGGTTATTAGTGGAGAGTTGTTGCTAATCGAGGGTTCCTCAGATGGAGATGGTGAACTGTTAATCGAGCTTTCAAAGGGAGTCGTTCTCTGTGGAGAGAGTAAGCAACGTTCTCATAGCAAGAAGCTATCCAAGGGCACTCATACATTTTTTCTCGATGGAAGAAACCGACCTATTAATCTCGGAAATAGCTCAAATGATAGAGTAGAGAAGCAGCGTATAGTTTATAAGAATTTAGGAATATTGGAGTAGATCTTAGTGTTAACGCCAACTATTAGGATGCAGGAAAGGATAAGACTAGTGCGGAGGCGAGAGCTCGCATTAAATGGCGTTATTCTTGGTGCGGTTGGAGATTGGGTTAATGGAGATCAGGTTGTAGCGCGAGCAGATCGACCAGGGGAGATTGATCTGTGTAGGCTTTCAGAGTCTCTTGGAATAGATCCTGATGATGTTGCTAAGTTTGTTAAGGTAAAAGTTGGAGATCGTGTAACTAAAGATCAAGTTATATGTCATCACAACGGATTTTTTGGGCTGTTTAGTGCGTCTGCGTTTTCTCCCTGTGATGGAGTCGTTGAGTTTTTTACTGAACGAACAGGACATTTAGGAATTAGGCATAATCCAAAAGAGATCGCCATGAAGGCATACGTATCTGGGGTTGTGCGTGAGGTGCAGAATGGGAAGTCTCTTCTTATTGAAAGTGAAGCTGCATTTATTCAGGGAATCTTCGGTGTAGGTGGAGAGAGGTTTGGTAAAATAACAGTATTATCTGTCGGTTCAGATAGAGAGATCGAAGTAGGAGACCTTCGTCAGGATTGTCATGGTCTGATTTTAGGGGGTGGGTCTAGACCGAAATTAGATACGTTAGTCAAAGAAGGTGA
>CAZTER010000296.1:0-3484 GCA_964612045.1 uncultured Bdellovibrionales bacterium | reverse complement strand
CAGTCCCTATGACGGCTATTCTTTCTGTCGTCTTTCTTCGTGAGAGAGTTACTGCAAAATTGATGTTTCTTATCGCCCTCTGTTTTTTTGGCGCGGTCTTAATTATTAAGCCAGGAGTTATAGAGCTTAATCTTGGGACGATCTCAGCAGTTGTAGCAGGATTTGCTGTAGCTTGTGTTTCAGTTCTAATTAAAAAGCTACATGATTCAGAGAACTCTTTAACTATAATCTGGGGGTTTTCTTTCTGGGGATCGATCTTAGCGTTTATTATATTCGGCAGTAATTTTGTTATCCCCCAACCAGCCGCGTGGTATCCCATTCTTATGGTTGGACTATCTGGATTAGTCGGGCAGATCTTTTTTACGAATGCATTTCGCTTTGCTGACGCCTCCACTGTTCAGCCATTTACCTATCTAGAATCAGTCTTTGCTTTCGTATGGGGAATCTCTCTATTTGCTGAAGTCCCTGATATGCTCTCAATTATAGGAAGCCTTTTGATTGTCTTTGCAGGATATAAGATCTTGTCACTAGCGAAAAAGCGCAGCGCTAACAAAACATCGATATCAAATAGTAAAAGTACTGCTAACCAAGATGGTATTGTTGATAGTTAATTAACGCCATTTGCCTAATGCTACAGAATTAACCTCAAACGGGACAAATTTGCCCTCTTCGGATTTAATGCCGAAGAGCTTTCTTGGACGAATTCCATCTTGGTCGAGTGGATATTGAAATCCTATATAACGAGAGCCTTGCCATTGGATTAACACTGGTTTCACGTTTTCATTTGCCCAGGACTTTCCGAGGTCAAATTTTAACCCAGCAAGACTTAGCTCTGGTCTATCTGGAAATCGTGAGACTGCAATAGTTTTAGCAAGGACTGGCATCTTATCATGATCATCTAATGGTTCCGCTACTTTTTCTAGCAACCAAGTTCTAATTGCAGCTCCTTCTCTTTGTCTAGAACCAAGAGAGTTTATCTCTTGATATCCATTACCAAGTCTTAATATGAATTTAGTTCCTTTATTCGAGACAGATTCAATCTGAAGAGTGCCAATTGTATGTCGAATATCTGAATTGGTTTCGAATCCCCAAAGTTGGACCGAGCATCCTTTGAAAGTTCCATTTTTTACAAATTGCTCGCGTGCCATCTGAGAAACAGTAATTGCAATATCCCTGATATTATCTTGTACTACGTCGATTGGGAGAATTAAGCGTCGATCTTTTAGATCTCCACCGAATACATTTGAAGTTAGATCAATATATGGTGGACTAGCTACAATAATAGAGCGTTTGCCAAATAATTCGTCGTAATCTATCGGGCCATATCCAAAGAGAAGATGAGTTAGAGCTCCAGAGCCTTGATTGCAACGTTTTAAATTTTCAATTAACGCCCTAGTTTCTTTTGTCGCAAATCGGTGATCTTCGATAGGCTTTAATAACCTAAAGGTTGATTTTCTACTGTTATAAAATCCCAAAACTAATTTACAGAATGGCGAGGATTGTTGATCTTTTACCGATTCAATATCGAGAGTTATTAAGTCATCTTTCATCTCAATCTTAAGTTTAATATCTGTACGAGAACCAAACTTCTCTACTGCTGCGCGATGCAAGATTCTAAAGGCGCGTTGATTTATCCATGGAAGGTGTTGTAGTGCAACGAAAGGAAGAGTTTGGTCAAATGCTAAAGTTAGAGGAAGAGTTTCTCTCTGACTAAAAGCAGAAGTGCACTCAGCAGTCCATCTTCTAAGAGGTAAAAATATTGGGTGCTGAGATAATTCCCCACGTATCTCAGCGATCTGTTCTCGATTAAGTTTAATATCCAGCTCATCTATTGCTTGACTAATGAGTAGAGTGGCAGCCTTTGATACAGTAGGAATTAATATCTTAGATCCCTCTGTCGCAAGTAATCGATCAAGCTCTTGGTAGGTGGGAGTGCGATTCTCTATAACAAGTCCTGGTACTGTAACAAGCGCAAATATAACTTTATATAAGGGGAGATCTTCATACTCTTTTTTCTTAATTAGGTCCTTCAGTTGATCGAGGGAAGAGATCTCACCTTTGCTGACCATTGCTCCGATCTCTCTATACTTTGGAAGTTCTTGGTTCAGTATTGCGATTGCATGTTCCATTACTTGAAGTTGTCTAGCTATGGGTGGAACTACCACCTTTGGCAGCTCTGGTAGAGCAGAGGTTCTTTCTGTCTCTATAGCTGATTGTTTTAGCTGTGATGATGCAACGGACATTCAAGTAATCCTGATAAGTTATCTCTTCTGATAGTTATGCTCTATTTATGGCGAGATGTTTCTCAATTTAACTCATTAAAATCATTGAAGTCTCTATCTGCATGCGACCTTTTGTCGCATTGAAAACTGAAGAGTCTGAATGTAAGACCCTGTTGTTACATCTTTAAAATGGAAGGTTATGAAGAGATTTAAATTATTGTTTTTCGCACTTGCACCGCTCTGCTTGTCAGCTCCACAGGATCTATTTGCGAATTGTGAATCCTGTGTTCTTCCTCGTGTAGGAAGAGAAGGCGCATTTGATAAAAGAGATTCCGATAAACGTTTCTTCTTTGATGCGAAGTTTGAATATCACAATTGGGATTCTGTTTCTCAGTCAGTTCAGGATGGAGGACATGAAGAGCAGGAAGAAGACGGTGAGCACGAGCAAGAGAGTGGCCACGGCAATGAAGATGGTCACGGTGGAGAATCGCATGAGCATGTAGCTAAGCATGCTGGGCATGATCATGGTGAGGCACATTCGCATAATCGTGTATCTGATAGAATGGTGCATCTCTCATTGGGTTATCATCTCTCTGAGTCTGTTACCGTTTATGGTCAGGTCCCTTATGTTGAGAGACGTGAGGTAAGAGGTGATAGTGTTCAATCATCAGAGGGATTTGGAGATCTTTCTCTTCATACTATCTGGCGTGCTTTGGGTTGTGAGGATTGGTCTCTTGGATTAATCGGAGGAGTAAAATTCCCAACCGCATCTACAAATGAAAGAGATTCAAGTGGTGAATTGTTCTCTCCAGAAACGCAACCTGGAACAGGATCTATTGATTATTCCATCGGAGCGCTCTTTGAGTATGAATTAGATCCAGTTTTAATTCGGGGAAACGCATTACGAATAATAAGAGGAAATAGTGATAACAGCTATGAGTTTGGCGATACTACAACGATGGCTCTCTTCGTAGATGTTCCTGTCGCAAAGTGGTCAGAGAATAAGTTATTCTTGGGATTAGATTCTAATTTACAGATCGGGGATCGTGATACTGCCTCTAATTCTCCAGTAAGAAGTTCAGGTGGCGAGATACTGTTAGTCGGTCCTAACATAACTTGGAAGAGTCAGGGTGGAACTTCAGTAAACTTTGCTTACTTGCTTCCTGCTTATCAGGATCGGGGTGGAGATCATCAGGATCTTGATTCTGTTCTATTTTTAGGTGCAAGGCAGAATTTCTAAGATCTGTCTCAAGTTACTGTCG
>CAZTER010000295.1:0-3492 GCA_964612045.1 uncultured Bdellovibrionales bacterium | reverse complement strand
GAAGAGAGCTAAGCCGTGTTATGATGAGCGCATCATGCATCTTTGTCAGAAAGCTCTTGAGGAGCAGAAAAATGAAGGAGCAACAGGAGAGGAGGGCGATAATGAATACGATGAGGTTTACGATCGCGCAGTAGAGCTAGTCATGCAGAAAGGCCAGGCCTCAACCTCTATGATTCAACGAGTATTTAGAATCGGGTACAATCGCGCAGCTAGAATTATTGAAGTAATGGAGCGTGATGGAATCATTGGGCCAATGGACGGTGCAAAGCCTAGAGAGGTTTTGGTCAATAATCGAGATGAGGTTCTTTAGCAGCCATAGCTAATGCAGGTTAGCCTGCTTATTATTTTTACTCGTTATGAACCTATCTTCGTTCTTGTAAATATTGAATTATACCCGCAATTTGCGTAGTTAGTTTGGTTGCCGTATATTGCTCGCCTTTACAAGGCTAGGCTTGTTGTAACGCCATGGCCAAGATCTAAATATTTCGTAATTTTCTACCTCCCTCAATAATCTGAGGGGTTGGCTAACGAGGATTTTAATGATCCGTTTATTATCACTTCTTATCTCTTTGTTTATTGGGGTTTTCTCATTAGGTGCGCAAGAGCGCTCTATAACTGATTGGGATTGTCAAAGTTCTTTATCGCTAGAGCAGGGACAGGAAGGGCTTAAAAAGCTTGAAGTTGTGTATTCTGGGATGAAGGGGTTTAGAAGCACTTTTTTGCAGGAGTCGTATCTTGCAGCTCTTGATACTGTGGAATCTAGTAAGGGAGATGTTTTATTTTTAATGCCAAGCAAGATGCGTTGGAAATATAGCTCTCCAGAGCCACAGGATTTCGTTTTAAATCAGAGTGAAGTGAAGATGTATCAACCCTCACTTAACCAAGGTTTTGTTGATAATCTCAATAATGTTTTGATCTCAGAATTGCCGGTCTCTTTTCTCGCCGGTGTTGGCAAATTGTCAGCAGGATTTAGTTTGAAAAAAGCATGTCGTGGTCCTCGTGGAACTAATTATTTTCTGACGCCACTAAATGATGATTCGCAAGGAGCTTTGAATTCGTTGACATTAATCAGTTCTCCAGCAGGAGAGCTACTTGGTGGTAAGGTCGTTGATTCCGTTGGAAACTATACTGCAATTTTGTTAGAGGCGCGTATTGGTAGTGCTGTTCCAGCAGAAAGTGAATTTAACTTCACATTTCCTGCGGGAACTGATGTTCAAGATCGTCGGGAGAGATAAAGATGTCTAAAAAATTAAACATTATAAACGAAGGCGGTAGTTGTTCGACCAAGCCAAAGATGAATTCGATGAGCTCTGGAGCAGAGTTAGAAGCAGATTCATTTCAGGGTCGCGCTGCAGTAATCACACTTGGTTGTGCAAAGAATCAGGTAGATTCTGAGGTTATGTTAGGAGTTCTTAAAAAGAGTGGATACGAGATCGTTTCTGATGTTGCTAGAGCAGATATCGCAATAGTTAATACATGTGGTTTTCTCCAGAGCTCAGTTAAAGAGAGTATCGATTGTATTTTAGAAGTTGCTGAGCATAAGCAGAGTGGTCAGTTAAGAAAATTAATTGTTGCTGGTTGCTTGGTGGAGAGATACTTAGCTGATCTTAAAAAGACCCTGCCAGAGGTAGATTCATTTATCACAATAGATGATCTCTTAAAGGTTGGAGAGGTTGCTGATGGCTCTGTTTCTATAAGCCTCGATCGAGCAGCAAGGCCATATTTCCTTTATGACGAAAGAATGCCACGTGAGATCTCCACAGGTAAACATACTGCATATATAAAGGTTTCTGAGGGCTGTAATCGACCATGCACATTCTGCATCATACCAAAATTGCGTGGTGGGATGCGTAGTCGAACGATCGAATCGATTGTTAGTGAGGTTAAATCTCTTTCTGCTGGTGGAATAAAGGAATTTAATTTAATTGCTCAAGACCTTACATCTTTTGGTACAGATAGAAAGGATGGAAACTTATCAGCCTTATTGTGCGCTCTTGATCAAGCAGGAGATGCTCGTTGGATTAGATTGTTGTACTCCTATCCAATTGGTATTGATAAGGAGTTATTAGATACGATTGTTGAGAGTCGATCTATCGTCGAATATTTAGATCTTCCACTTCAGCATTCTAGCGACAAAGTCCTTAAAGAGATGAAGCGCCCTTTAGGTCGCTACTCTCCTCGCTCTATTGTTGAGTTTATACGTTCAACTCAACCATCGATTCATCTTAGAACAACTTTTATAGTTGGATTCCCTGGTGAGACTGAAGAAGATGTTGATGATCTAGAGCAGTTTATCCTTGATGGTCATTTTACTAATGTAGGAATATTTACCTATTCACCAGAGGAAGGCACACCTTCAGCTCTTATGGATAAGCAGATTCCTGAAGGGGAGAAGAAAGCCAGAAGAGCAAGATTAATGGAAGCCCAACAGTATGTAGTTCAAAAGAGGGCAGAACAGTATATCGGACAGGAGATAGAGGTTCTAGTTGACGGTCCGCATGCAGATACTGAGTTACTAATATCAGCTAGAGCTAGATTTCAGGCTCCTGAGGTTGACGGAACTGTGTTAATAAATGACATTCAGTGTGGCGATAAAGCTATTGACCCAGGAGTTATCGGAACTGTTAAGATTACAGAGACCGCTGGTTATGACCTTGTTGGCACTCTAGTCAAGATTACGGAGGAATAAGATGGATACTACAGAGAATGGAGCGATTGTGCAGAGAGTATCTGGAATGCCAGAAAAGCCTCGCGTTGGAGTGTTCATTATCGCTTATAATGCTGTTAATCACTTAATAAAGACAGTTTCTAGAATTCCAAAGGATGTTTACGAGAGAGTAGATGAGATCTTCGTAATTGATGATTGTAGCTCAGATAATACATATTACGCTGCATTAGGTTACAAAGAGGCTCACGGCATAGAGAAGCTTACAATTCACAGAAATCAGAAGAACCAGGGCTACGGTGGTAATCAGAAAGTTGGATATCAGTACGCTATAGATCGTGGTTTAGATATAGTCGCATTGGTTCATGGTGATGGTCAGTATGCGCCTGAGTCTTTAGGAGATCTTTTAGATCCTCTAATTAAGAACGAAGCTGATATGGTTTTCGGTTCCAGAATGTCCACCTCTTTTGCAGCACTAAAGGGTGGAATGCCTATCTATAAATTCGCTGGCAATAAGATCTTAACATTCCTTCAGAATAAGATGTCAGGATTGAATCTCTCTGAATATCATTCAGGATACAGACTCTATTCGACTCACGCCCTTAGGAAGATTCCTTTTGAGGCTTTCACTAACACATGGCATTTCGATACCCAGATAATCTTAGCTATGGCAGAGAGAGGTATGCGAATTGTAGAGAGGCCGATTCCTACTTATTACGGCGATGAGATCTGTCATGTAAATGGAATTCCTTATGCTGTTAACTGCATATCCACCTCCTATCGTTTCTGGAGAAATAGAAAGAGCGGAATACTTTCTTACCCTGGGA
>CAZTER010000294.1:0-3504 GCA_964612045.1 uncultured Bdellovibrionales bacterium | reverse complement strand
TCAAATGGTAACTTCGCCTGGCTTCTTTCCCACCTAGTAAGCCATTTTAAATCAAGTAAATTGCTAACGTCATGCGTAGGCTTACTGGAATAGGCTACCGTTGTTGTATCCTTTGGGCCACTTGATAAGCCGTTGGCTACCCACCATCCAGCTGCCAAAAATGTTGCACGTACTGCGGTAGAGGCACTGTATGTATATAGACTTATAAGATTAGAGCTATACTTATTTATGGCTGAAAATAACTCTATATCCCACACATCTTTATTAACTTTAGGAGAGAAAAGATCAAACCAGATGATGTCAGGAGGAGGAGAAGATTCGTATAAATCTCTAAAATCTCCCTCCATAAGTCTCCAGGTTATATTGCCTGATGGTGATTCCCAATATCCTTTACTAAGAAGTGAGTGCGGAGCAGCATGATGTAAGTGTGGAAATAGGTGTGCGTGTTTGAGCGCAAGACGTAGAGGATCAAGATCTGTTTCGAATGATATAATTTTACATCTTCCTTGTATCTCTGAAGTTGCAAGTAGTTCTTTTATTAGAGTCATAGAGTTGGTTGCAGCCCCTAATCCAACATCCCAAACTACAATCTCTCTATCTTCGTTTCTAACACGATCTAAGATTGCAGGCTGCTTAACGTATAGTCGATCAGCTTCCTCAATCGGATTAGATACGGAATGCATAACTTCGCCAGATGAGATCTGTTTTATGCTGGAGTAGCTTTTATCTTTAGAAGCTACAATCTCGTAGTCTCCAAGTTGTGGATTTCCTTTTTTAGTAACTTTTACGGGTGTAGTGGAGGCAGATCTTCCATCTACCAGTTCCAGAATTGGCTTTGTTTCACTATAGAATGTGCGAAATGTGTCGTTAACGATACTTTGACGCATTTCATCCATTAATCGTTTATAGAATGTTAGATTATGAATACTAAGAAGTTGATCAGCTACAAATTCGCCAGATCCAATTAAGTGATTGAGATAAGCAATCGAATACCTAGAGCAAGTTGAACAACTACATTTCGGATCGAGACAATCATCAATTCCTTTATATCTTCCACGACGAAGATCCACTTTTCCTCTGGATGTGAAGCAAACACCTTGATGCGCAAGTGAGGTTGGAAGGATGCAGTCAAACATATCCAACCCTCTTTTAACTGCCTCTAAAAGGTCTATTGGAGTTCCAACACCCATTAGGTATCTAGGTTTATTTGCTGGCAACAATGGTGCAGAAAATTCAGCAATATCTTCTCTCTCCTGTCTAGTTTCTCCGACAGCAAGTCCTCCTAAGGCAAAACCATCAAAGGGGAGAGCTGTTATCTGCTCAGCACTTTCTCTTCTGAGGTTTGAAAAGCAAGCACCTTGTACGATACCAAATAAAGCTTGTTTTGAATCAGCTCGTGCATCTAAACTTCTTTTTGCCCATCTAGTTGTTAATGCAAGAGCTTCACGCGTTGTTTTTTCATCAGAGGTAGAATCTATACAATGATCAAGAACCATCATTATATCGCTATTAATCGCCTGCTGTGTTTGAATACTTAATTCTGGTGTTAGGACAACTTTTGCTCCATCAACATAACTTCTAAAGATTGCTCCTTCCTCTGAGAGTTGTAGCTGTTTTGCTAACGAAAAGATTTGAAATCCTCCAGAATCAGTAAGGAATGTATGAGGCCATTTAGTAAAACTATTTAAGCCATCAAACTTTCTAAGTAGTTCAGGCCCTAAGCGGAGTAGAAGATGGTATGTATTTGCTAAGAGTATTTTAAACCCAAGCTGCTCTGCTTGAGTAAGGTCAACTCCTCGTAATGCACCCTGAGTAGCTACAGGCATAAATACAGGAGTTTTTACCGTCGAGCGCAATGTCATTAAGGTAGCAGCTCGAGCTCCAGACCAGCTACATTGGGCATCTATAGTAAATGTAATTCGTGAGGATTCGTTCATTGTGCGAAGTTATATCAGATGGATCTTGAGTTATAAAGCTAGCGCAAGAGTTAGCGAATTAATCTATCAAGAATAGTAAAATCGGCCTGTTTTGCTAAGTGTTCAAGTTGATTTGAAGAGGCTGAAATTACAAGTCCTGCAGTTTGAGTGGCATCTCGAATTACCTCACCAATCTCACGAATTCTTTCCTGTGTTGTTGCTGCTATCTCTCTTCTCTTTTGTAGCCAAGAATTATGATCTCTCCCTTGATACCAGTGAAGCCAAGCTTCGCTGTGTTCAGATTGAATGTCACTAGGAAGATCTAATTGACTTAATGTCGATCTAATTATTCCGTCTAACATAGAACGTGAGCATGAGAAGTTTGATAAGTGGTCGCCTGCTGAAAAGAAAGCGTAGAGAGAAGAGGGGATGTCAGCCACGCAGCTAGCGCTTAAAGTTAGCACTCCAGACTGTTCATCATAAGTAGCATCTTGTCCATAGCAGTTAAATTGTTCACGCATTAACTCCCAGATATATCTAGAATTAAAGATCTGTTGTACTACCTCAACAGACCCGTCATCCTTTAATCCATAACCTCTAAGATCGAAAGCAATTGCAATAGAAGAAACGGATCCGGGGATAATCCATATTTCAGGAGTAGGAGCTATAAAATCTTTGGATGCTGCTCGCAGGATAGGCAGAGTTTGAGCAGCTCCAGCGTTACGAATAATATCTAGATTTTTAGAGCTTCTTCCAGTTGTAGTAACAAGAATTGATTCTGGAGTTCGTCGTAGCAGTGGAGTGATCGAATTAATTAAGTGATCGATAGTATTTGAAGGAGCCGTTCTATGCTGTCTTAAGAGATCATCTAGTACTTCATAAAGGGTAAATCCATTAATGGCATCTTCAAGCTTGCCGTATTGTGATACTAAAGCGCTTGCTCGGCTCTCCATAAAATCTAAGTTTTCAAGGGGATTTCGTAAGCTTTCTCCAAGGTCCAAGTGAGCTTCAAATAGGCTACTTATGATCTTGCTGCGCCACTTAGGAGTTAGCTCTGCTAGCTGTCTTGTCGCTTGCCGAATTGTTTTTTGCGATGAGCCATCAAAGTGAGTTGTTAAACTTAAAATTACATTTGCTTGATTGTTTTTATCTCCAACTACCTGAACTTCTGAATCAATCTCACAAGCAATATCGCTGTCAACCTCTCCATCTGATATGAGATCTGAAGCTAATGAAAGAAGTGATACTTCGTTAGGATCTTTATATTCAAAAGACCTGTGCAATGAGACGTATGTACTAGATCCCTGTCGCTCTCTTCTTTTAGCGTGATGTCTTAGAATAGAATATTCTCCAGGAGCTTCTTCTGCAATTACAGAAGGAAATTCGTAGTTTCTTACGATCTCGGATATTGAGGTAAATTGATCTGGTACTGCTTCTTTCTCCGCATCAAATGCATAGTCATCAACAGTCTTTTTATTTTGCTGAAGCACCTCAGGAGGAAGGATAAAAGGTCTCTTTACTTTTGTTGCTGTACTTTTTCCATTAATTCGTAGCATATTCTCGCGCTCACAGAATATTGAGCTGGCTA
>CAZTER010000293.1:0-3513 GCA_964612045.1 uncultured Bdellovibrionales bacterium | reverse complement strand
AGCACCTAGACCAATAGCAAGACCAACAATTCCATATGCAATCATCAATCCTAGGCCGATTGAATATAATATGACACTTGTACTACTTCCGATTGCTAATGAGCCTGCTGCAAATACTGTAATAGCAACTGCAAAAACAGGAAGTAGCCATGCGAATGATTTTCCCCTAAGAATGCGGCGAGCTCCGAGCGGCGATGAATTTAATATCCACCATGACTGTCCTTCAAGAGATACTGATGGAAAGGCAAATCTTGTACACATCGCACTTATCAGGAATGCACCAAGAGCGATATTCGATATAGTAAGGAATCCTTCCCACCAGATCTTCAAATCTCCAGCTAAGCCCTGAACTGCGTTTAAAACTCTAAGGTTGTATAGATAAAGAACACATAGTCCGAGCAGGAGTAGAAGTTGTAGCGCCTGAGTAATGTCACGGGTAAATGTTCTAAACTCCTTTTCTATAATCGCTTTTATATCAGAAGATAATGGGAGTACTTTAATAAATATGTAATCTCCGCCAGAAACTATCTTTGATCCTAATTTATTTGCTCTAGCTTTTGAGTATGCACTGAAATGAACTGTGCGCAGTAATGCATATGATAGAAATACAAGTGTGATTGCAGCCGAGTATAGTAAAATCAGAGGTAACATCACGCCGAGTCGTGTTGGCTCTATAGTTTCGCTAATAGCACTAGCAGCCCAAAATGATGGCATCCAAGTTTTATGCGGAATTAATAAGATAGAGATCATTCTTACAATTGAATCTAGATCTTGCCATGAGTTTGAGTCAGGAATGATAAGCTCTATTAAGGCAAATAGAGCGACAAAGGAAAGGCATGCAAGAATTCCTAGTAATTCACGTGTGCGTGATGCTGGTAAAATCGAGGCAAAGATAGTTCCAAAGATAACGCCAATTAAATTAGGGATTAAAATAAATGCCGGTACTACTGCTAGAAGTGAGAGATAGAAAGGTATTCCAGCATTATATGCCATGCCAAAACCTAACATAGCTGGAACTCCGAATATGATAACTATCCATGAGGAACTAAATACTACCTCTAAGATCTTGGTAGATATAAAGCGTGGAGGCGAGATCGGTGATGCTAAAATTAGATCTAAGTCGCGCGCATGAAAGAGAGCTCCAACAGCTGTTACTCCAGAAGAGAGTAAAACCATTATCCCAATAAATAAGAATAGGAGTCCAAATGGCACCGATGGAGAGATATAGGCTATTGAGCTAGCTTCTATCAATCTTATGGCCAAAGTGCGTGTTCCATAAAAAATAGAGTAAGAAAGGACCGCAGCAAAAATTAAGAGTACGAGAACTCTAACTGTTTGATGTGTACTTCTTTGTTTAGCGCCAAGAGCATTGCGGATAGATAGTAACTTTGGGCGTAAAAGGAGAGGGATCATTGATAACTCGATGAAGTAAGTTCAAGAAAGATCTGCTCAAGGTTGGCCTCCTGAGCTCCAGCAAACTCTCTTATTTGATGGAAGTCTCCAGTCGCTAGCAGAGATCCCTTATTGATAATTGCTAAGGTATCAGATACCTCCTCAGCTACATTCAATGAGTGTGTAGAAAGTAAAATTGTCATTCCAGCTTTGGCGTATCGACGAAAAGCTTCCTTTAATAGTTTTGCTCCGTGGGGATCTAGCCCTACCATCGGTTCATCTACTATTAATAATTTGGGATTATGAATTAAAGCGGCACATGTAGCCAATCTCTGTTTCATTCCATGTGAAAAGCTCTCGGTAAGTTCATTTTCCCACTCGCTAAGACGATACTCCTCTAGTAGCGCGCTTGATCGTGTTGAGATCTCATTTCTCGGAACTTTGTAAAGATCTCCGATAAACTTTAAAAACTCTCTTGCAGTCAATTTGTTATATAGATGCGGACGATCGGGGATGAATCCTGTAATGGCTTTAGCCTTGTCTGGTGTGCTTGCCATATCAAAGTTACAGATTGAAATTGATCCAGCACTCGGTTTTAAGATTCCTGCTAACATTCTAAGTGTAGTAGTTTTTCCTGCGCCATTAACTCCGAGAAACCCAAAAACTTCTCCAGCGCGGATCTTCAGGTTAAGGTTATTCACTGCGATAAAAGAATTATATCTTTTTGTAAGACCTGATATCTCTATCATTTTTAGCTTCCTGAAAAATTTGCTGTAATATTTGAGAGCTTAGAAAATTTGTCTGCTAACATTTGAAGGTCAAGTCCATTGGATTGATCGAAGCATGTCTTATCGGTAGATCTGTCAGTGAGAAGAGAGATACCCGCACCTTTTAAGGCGGCAGTTAGCATGCTACTTAAGGCAGTCGTCGAATTATTCCCATCACTTTCTAGTGTAACTCGGTAGCCGACATTGTTTCGAGATATCATAATCGGCCCTGGTAGAGTGAAATGCCAATTTTTTTCAACTTTCAGACCTTCCGTACTTCCACTTTGGTATGTCAGTAGTGCTGAGATCGGTTTTGGTTTTTCAAGTTTAAGAATGATTATATGATCAAACAATGTCGCTTTTATCTCTCCAAAGTGGAGCTGGCGGATCGGATTGAACGCTAGGCTGCCGATAATTTTAACTGGAAAGATTATTCCTTTATCTTTCAGAGCAAGTCTTAGATCTCCATTTATTGTTATTGAATTTGAGGTAGCTGGAAGTAGCTCTGCTTTAAGTAAGCCTATGCATTGCTCATTCTCTATGATAGCGATCTCCGAGCTATTGCTATCTTCTTTGAATAGCTCGTTATCGACTACGATTTCGGCATTCAGTTTCTGATACGACACTAAGCCGATGACAATAGCGAGAGTTGCTGCGTAGAGCGATACTGCAATATCGCTCATTAAGACACGATGGCTCATTACTCAGAGAGTCTTATCAACCTTAAAGGTGTTGAGGTAGATCTACTTAACTGATTCTGGGCTTGGCGCGCCTGCTTTTTTCTTTGATCTCTTCTTTAGGAGGTCAGATAAAGCAAGTGATGCGAGTCTATATCCCTCTGCTTCAGTATTGCCAGCTTCAATCGCAACCTGAGTTAGAGCTTCAACAAGCTCGCCAACAGTGGTCTGAATCTTCTGGCCAGGACGTGATGCCAACTTTTCCTCTATTGTTTCCATTCGTGACATAAAGCACCTATCAAAAAAACCAATTACAACCTGGGCAACAAAGAACGCCCCCCAGCATTAATTAAGATGAAACTTCTTCTTAAATGAGAGCGTGTGATAACCCTATTATACCCTCAAGATCAGGGGTTTTTACGTTTTTTTTGCAATTTTGAGTAAAAAATAGGTAAGTCCTGGTAACGAAAGAGCTTCTCAAACTCCGAAAGAACATTCTGATTTTCAAACGCTGATTTTACTAGATCAAACGATAGTTCGATAGGCTCAAATAGGTCGATACTTTGAGCTAGCTTAATAGTCTCTTCAAAGTACTCCTTGGCGTCTGTTTTGTAGTGTATGAAGCCATCACTAGAGAGAAGGTCGTAAAATCGCTTCAAATTCGGAGCTGATAGAAT
>CAZTER010000292.1:0-3519 GCA_964612045.1 uncultured Bdellovibrionales bacterium | reverse complement strand
CCTATTAGTATTAATCTCCATTCAGATAGCTGATGGTGCACTGACTTTATTTGGGGTTCATCGTTACGGACACTCGATTGAGGCTAATCCGTTAATCTCTTACCTATTTACACAAGTTTCTCCTATCTATTCGATTATACTAATAAAAACACTAGCAATCGCTACCAGTATCTGGGCCTGGCATTTATGTAGCTCTATAAGCTGGCTTCCGAACGCTTTAAAACTTACGGTGATACTGTATGCCTTAGCTGCCATTGCTCCTTGGAGCTATATTCTTCTCGGATAAGATTGCCCAAGGCACTCAATTTAAAGAGAAATCTTGTCGATAAACTATTTGTGGAGACACAAGGCGGAGCATTCATTCGACACTTCCAAGCACAACCGTTGCTAGCAGACCGATTTAAGGTGCTAGATATGATCGGTGATGGTGCCATGGGATTTGTCTATCATGTGATAGATCGACTACGAGGCGATCGAGAAGTGGCGCTTAAAGTCTTGGCGAGTGATCAAGCTTTCGATCAAGCAACATTCGACAGATTTCTTGCCGAACTACGGACATGTCAAACAATTCGACATCCAAACTTAGTTGAAGCCTATGATTTGATTGAGATGGGCGACACCGTGGCTTATACCATGGAGTTTGTAGATGGTGGGTCACTGCAATCTCTCTTCGTCGAACGCAAGATGAGCTACTCTCAGATCGACAAGATCATCTATCAAGTTCTGTGTGGAGTTCAAGCAATTCATGATCGTGGAATTGTTCATAGAGATTTAAAATTAGAGAATGTTTTAATTCGCAGTGATGGGACTATTAAGATCGCAGATCTTGGCTTAATGAAAAAATTAGGTCAACGAGGAGATACGAATGAGAATATGCTTCTCGGAACTCCTCAGTATATGCCACCAGAATATGTAAAATATAGCGAGTACTCTAAAGCTGGGGACATCTATACCTGTGGGTTAATGCTATATGAAATGCTAACTGGCAAGCGATGGCTTAATCATCTCAAGGGTCAAGACGTAATAAATTATCTAATCAAAACTCGCTTTCATGTATCAAGAGCATCTTTAACTGGAGTTCCTGATAAATATCTAAAAGCTTTATCAAAGGCATTAGATCCAAATCCTGAGGCAAGATTTCAATCTGCAAAAGAGATGCAGGATGCTTTATGCGGGAGAGATCGAGAGGGCTCCAAGAACGGCGCAGACAGCGGACCAGAAATAAAAGGTGGATTAGCAATCCAAGATTTTACACTTCCGCTAGTGAACAAAAATCCGCTCTCTCCACGACAACGATTTATTATGAGAACAGCACTATCGCTAGCACTAGGAATATCTCTTTCTATCGCTCTATTCTCTAGATTTTAAGATTAGGATTAACTACCAATCAAGCTAGACTTATCGCGAAGATAAAAGTACAAATTTTATAGAAGACTGATCAAAAAAAGAGCTAGATAGGAACTAATCCTTCTCTGGATTAGTTCGCTTTAGATAAGGGGACAAGAACTTCTGACGGAGGGAATCCAAGACTTTCGTTCTCTATTAACCAGGCCAAGGATCTCTTACTTAAAAAATCATCGACAACAGTACGCAACTCAGTCCAGACTGATCTAAGTCCACATACTCGACCTTCACATTTCTCTGTATAGACAGGATCTGATTCACAGATCACCTCAAAAGTTTCACCTTCTGCTGCATAGAGTATATCTTTCAGTGTAGTTTCTATAGGAGATCTCACAAGTGCATAACCACCTTTTGGACCTCGAACACTTTTTATAATACCACCCTTTCTCAATCTCTGAAGGATCTGCTGAGTATACTGGATTGGTATGCTTTGCTTTTCTGCTATTTCAGCAGCTCCTACAGCTTCGTTCTCTCCCTTACGAGCAAGATACAAACTACAGAGTATCCCGAACTCACCCCATCTTGTAACTCGCATCGAAGCTCCTTATTACAACTTATATCCTTATCAGTCTTATTCTTACTACTTTACTACAGTAACAATAATATCAAAAATCTCATTTTCTCTTTTTATTCTAAGCTTACCACTACCAGATTGCGGTAACTTATTGATTAAATAAGATCTTATTTCTTTAGGATCGAATACAAGGCGATCTTCTATGCCTATAATAACATCCCGATTATTAATGCCGATTAATTGATAAATACTTCCCTCAGAAATATCAAAAATTCTGTATGTTGGAAGTGTTCCTAATGGATCGCCTGGCTTGAATATCTGTATCAGACGAACTTGCTGCTTAGCACCAACTTGATCTTCTATAGCTTTGTTATATTTGGATAACGCAATTGAGATCTCTTGCTGTCTCTTACTCTTCAAACTTTCGAATGCACTGACTGGCACAACCTGTACTGAGCGTTGCGCACAACTAGAGATAAGAATGGCACTAAAGATAACTAGCAGCTGAATCAATTTACTCATAAACAAACACCTGCCTTATTAGCTAACCCTCTATTCTAGAGAACGCTACTCCAAGGAACATAGCTGAGCAATTGCACCCTCAGAAAAACGTGCCATACGTGCGCGCTCAGCTCGCATGATTGAGGATAAAGTACCAAAAGCATCATCAATTTGATCATTTACCAATAGATAATCCACCAAGCTACTACCATCAGCCACTGACTTCTTTACTGCGTCATATTCAGCTCTCGTTGTAGCCAACCTCTTGTTGAGCTCATCTTCTGTAGTTCCTTCTCTTCCACGTAGACGAGATAACAAGATATCAACATTAGGAGGAACTAAAAAAACTAGTACTGCGCTATCAGCAAACTGACGCTTCATTGTAAAAGCACCATTGATATCGAGATCCATTAAGAGATCTTCCCCTTTAGCTACCGCATCTTTGATAGTTTGAAGTGGAGTGCCATAAAGGTTTCCATGAACCTCTTCCCACTCAAAGAGAGCATTATCAGCGATCTTTCTTTCAAATTCAGCTCTAGTTACAAAATGATAATGCACACCATCGATTTCATTTGGACGAGGCGGCCGTGTGGTGACAGAGACTGAATACTTAATCCCACCCTTTTCTGCAGCGATTAAACTTTCACCAAGGTACGTTTTCCCGCTACCTGCTGGTCCAACTAAACAAAGTAGAATTCCTTTTCTTTCAAGCTTCATAATTACTCAACGTTTTGGATCTGTTCTCTAATACGCTCTACTTCATTCTTGGCTTCGATGACAAATCTCTGGATCTTTGCATCCTGCACCTTGGAACCGATCGTATTAATTTCTCTCATCATCTCTTGAAGGATAAAATCAATCTTCTTACCTTGAGGCTTCCCTCTTTCAAGCTCTCTAAACATACCGATGTGGCTATTTAGTCTTGATATCTCTTCAGAAACATCAATCTTATCGACTAACTCAACAATTCTATCGCTAGATTCAGATCTTGATTTACCTTTAGAAGGCTTACCTATCGAACAAGATTTAATCTCTCGAATTCTCTCTGCTAATCGTTTTCCAATCTCTCCCTTAAATTTAATAATTCTTAGGAGACATTT
>CAZTER010000291.1:0-3520 GCA_964612045.1 uncultured Bdellovibrionales bacterium | reverse complement strand
TCAGGTTCGACAGGTAGACCGAAGTGCGTTGATGTGTCTCACTCTGGAATTGAGACAGTTATCTCTCAACAGATCTCACTTTTTAAAATAGATCAAAGTAGTAGGGTTGCAGCTATCCTTTCTCCCTCCTTTGACGCAAGTTTATCCGATATCCTGTGTGCCCTGTGTTCTGGCGCTACTTTGGTACTAGGAAAACCAAGGACCTGGGCCTCCTCTGACGTCTTTAATTTTCTAAGCGAGCGAAGAGTATCAGTTGTTGATATTCCGCCCTCAGTTCTTAAGACCCTATCTGCAGAAAACGTCCCTAGCTCTCTTAAAACTGTGATTATTGGAGGAGAAGATCCTGATCTAAATACAGTTCATAGTTGGTCTCAAAAAGTCAGATTAATTAATGTCTATGGTCCTACAGAAGCAACAATCTGTGTGTCAGCTATAATCTGTAATCTTGATTGGTCACCTGGAGTCATTGGATCTCCATTTGATGGTATAGAGTTCAAGTTAGAAGGAGTCGGAGATTTAAAAAGAGAGGAAAGTTGTGGAGAGCTGTGGATCTCCGGTGATGTGTTGGCTCTAAGATATAGAGGAGAGCCTGAACTTACGGCTCAAAAATTTCCAATATCTAGTGGGAAAAGATGGTATCGAACAGGAGATCTAGTTGAATCATTACCCTCTGGAAAATATCGGTATCTTTCAAGGTTAGATCGTCAGTTTAAAATCAATGGAAGGTTGGTCGAACCACGTGAGATCGAGGTAGCAGTTAATAACCTTTTAGGAAGAGAGTGCGCTCATTACTTCTCTGTAACTCTAGATAATGTGCAAAGTAGTGCCTTGGTAATAGAAGGTGATCCTTCAAAGATTAATTTAGCGACAGTTCGCAGATATCTTTCCTCTCATATTCCTCGTTGGATGATCCCTAAAAAGATCTCAATCCTCGCATCCCTTCCTAGAAATTCATCTATGAAGGTGGATTATCATACCTTGGCGAGCCATTTTATACCTAATTTAGAAAGAGAAGAGTTCTTGGTAGAATGGAGAGATGTCGTATCAAATTATATTCCAGAATTTATTGAAGAGGATGGGCTCTCATTTCCTGACTATGGGATAGATTCATTTACTGCCCTTGAAATCTCATCGAGATTTTTTAGGCAAGGTTTGTCAGTTAGTCCTACTACTATTCTATCTGTAAGGAGTATTGCAGAGATATTTTCAACAACAGGGGAGATTTATTCAGATAATTATGAGAGATCCAGTGATCATCTAAATACTGAGATACCTAGTAATATAAAGTTAAATAAATGTAGAAGAGCTAGAATAGAAGCAAAGCCAAAAAAAGTTGTAGTTGCTGGAGCTAATGGAAGGGTCGGTGCTCAAGTTGTCTCAGAATTATTGTCTAGAGGGGTAGATTTTGTTGGATTAGTCCGAGAGACTTCACAATATAGATCTGATTCTAAGATCGTGCATTATGATCCTTCGCTCTCATTTTGGGGCCTCGAGATTAAAAAGTTTATACAGTTATTCTCTGATGCATGTGTGTTAATTAACTGTATTGGCGAGATGAATGGAGTACGTTCTCTAGAAGAGTTACTTCCGGTTAATGTTAATCTTCCACTTAGGATGGCTAGAGTTAGTAGTATATTTACAGGGTTAAAATTAATTCATCTTTCTACTCTCTCAGTTTTCGTTGATAGCAATCGTTCTGACCTGCCATGGTTTGAGGATGATGCTCTCTCAAAAAGATGTAATTTGTATGGTGGATATGCGCAGAGTAAGTGGATCTCTGATCGATCGCTTTATGAGCAGTCTGTAAATGGAGCTAATGTAGCGATAGTGCGACCAGGATTGGTCTTCCCAGCACGAGATAAGATGAATTTTAAATGTAATGAGAGTTTTGTACGGTTCATAAAAGGACTCTCGATAGTTGGTGTAGTTCCCGAGTCACATTGTGATGCGCGTATTGATATAACTCCTACAGAAGATCTTGCTAATTTAATAGTTAAGTTAGCTCTTCAAGAGAAGAGTCGTGGGGCATATCATGTGGCTTCTCCTGCTGGGGTATCTCTTTGTAACTTGATCGAAGTTATGCGAGAGTTGGGTTGTCAAATAGAGATAGTTTCATCCTCAAAATTTAAAGAGGTAGTTTCTAGAGGATTCTTCGACGAATATTCGAGTTCAATGATAGGTGCCTTTGATTCTAAGCATAATCCCTCCTCGATTTTTAAGATGAGAGCAGGAATGTTTAATATGGAGAGATCTAAAGAAGCCCTTGGCAGATCTCCAGTAGAGAATGTCAGTAAGGAAGATCTGGTTAACTACGTAAAAGCGGCACTTGCTTACTAATAGGTAAGAAGTTTTAAGTTTTGCGAATCAAACTCGCTTACAGCTTTGATTGCGCGGTCTAACCTAGTTTGACCTTCACCACTGATAATGGCGTATCTTCTATCGTGTTTTTCTAATGATAATTTGCAGAGCTCAAGCCACGCATCTCTTTTTTCGGGAAGGTATCTCACGGGATCTTTTATCCAAGGAAGATCTATGTTGAGAAGTAGGGTGAAGTAGTAATCTCTATTCTTTATTTCATTATCAAGCCACTCAGGAGACCTTCCAAATAGCTCTTCGCTCCATAGTTTTGTGGTTAATATGTCAGTATCACAAAATAAGATTCGATTTGCATTACGACTGGCAGCTTCTTCTAAAGAGATCTGCCCATGTGCAATGAATTCGATGTCATCAAAAGCGCACTGTCCATTTTGAGTTTCAATTAATGTGCGAGCATATTCATTTACATAGTTAGTATTAAAATGCTCAGCTAATTGTTTTGTAAGAGTACTTTTCCCGGTCGATTCAGGGCCAAATATAACTATCTTCTTAGTAAAGAAAGGTTTGACATTTGCGGGTATAAAATCCCAATACTTTGCTGGATTTTCTCTGATCTGCGAGGCTCTAATTTGAAGATGATCGCGTGGAGGGTCAACAGGAATCCATTTTGCTCCAAGTACTTCGGCAAGTTTTGCGCCATAATGATCTGAGGCAAAAAGAAGATCTGCTCCTTTTACTAAAGACTCGATAGAATTTTTCCAGATCTCCCAGAATCTCTCTGACTCCTCGGGATATTGAGGATTGTCATCTTTTAACAAAAGAACTTTTGCTTTTGGAGCTAATTCTTGCACCCATTTCTGACGGAGTTCTCCAGGTATCGGATCTCTTTCTGGGCCTTCGACTAGAATTGTTAAGTCGTCCACAAAACTAGAGGCGAAGTCGAATAGGAATTTATGTCCAAGATGTGGTGGAAGAAACTTACCAAGGATCACTCCTGAGCGATGATTTTGTAAACTCATCCCGGGATGTTATCGAAATTATAGGTATTAGTGAAGGAATCTCTCGCAATTAGGAGGCTGCTGATGCTTTATGTTCGGATTGTTCGCCAAAGATAAGTTTCGTAGCAGCTTCAGAGAGGATGTATCCTGGAGCTCCAGACCAGCGGCTCCAGCTCTTAGGCATCGGCCAACTCTCTAAGATTCCA
>CAZTER010000290.1:0-3539 GCA_964612045.1 uncultured Bdellovibrionales bacterium | reverse complement strand
TGCTTTTTCTGGTAAAATAGCAAAAGTACGTTTTGGCTATCATAGTTAAAGATCAGAGATGCAAGTTGTCTGAGTAATTTGCATTACTATCTTAATCTGAAAATCTCTTCCTACTTTGAGGTGATATGGTTTTAAAAGGTGATGATTGGGGTCTATCAGAAGATAGCTTGGCCTTGAGATTAGAAGCTCGTCGCTTTGCCGAGGAGGAGATTATTCCTGTCGCGAGTAAATTTGATGAAAGTGCTGATTTTCCTGGCGAGATCATCTCGAAAGCTCACAAGCTTGGATTGATCAATTTAACAGTTCCTGCTGAGCTTGGAGGAACTGGTCTGTCTGTTTATGACACATGTTTAGTTATTGAAGAGATAGCAGCTGGTTGTGGTGGTTTTGCAACTTCAATAGTGGCTAATGATCTCGCACTTACTCCAATTATGGTTGGAGGTTCTGATGAACAAAAGAAGACTTTCTTGGGAGATATCGCCGCCTCTGGGGGGTTGGCCTCGTTTTGTCTAACTGAGCCTGGCGCTGGTTCTGATGCTGCTGGTTTGTCAACAACAGCACGTAGGGATGGCGATAGTTATATTATCAGCGGAAGTAAGCAATGGATTACCAATGCTGGATTTGCATCTCAATTTACCGTTTTTGCCACTATGGATAAGTCGAAGGGGCATAAAGGGATCTGTTGTTTTGTTGTTCCACGTGAAGCTTTAGGGATAACTGTTGGTCATCATGAAAACAAGATGGGACAACGTTGTTCAAATACAGCTCGTGTTACATTTGATGATGTTCGTGTTCCTATCGGAAATAGGATTGGTGAGGAAGGAGAGGGCTTTTCTATCGCCATGAAAACTCTTGATGCCAGTCGGCCAATGACTGCTATGATCGCAGTAGGAATCGCGCGTAGCGCCTTTTACTATGCAGTTAAGTACTCAAAGGAGCGTAAACAATTCGGACAGCCTATTAGTAGTTTTCAAGCAATTCAGACTATTTTAGCTGATATGGCAACAGATATTGAGTGTGCCAGGCTGATAACCATGAGATCTGCAGAGATGCTAGGAGCCGGTGAGCGGGCTTCGCTGTACTCAAGTATGGCCAAACGGTTTGCAGCTGATATGGCTATGAAGGTCACTACTGATGCAGTGCAGGTCTATGGCGGATATGGATATACAAAAGAATATCCCGTAGAGAAATTAATGCGAGATGCGAAGCTAATGCAGATCTATGAAGGGACAAGTCAGATCCAGAGAGTCGTAATCGCGAAGGAGTTATTGAAAGAGATATGATACTGGATTGGGATGATGTTCTTGCGCGTTTAGATAGCGATATTAATCTTTATAAAGAGCTACTAGAGATATTTGAAGTTGATGCTCCGTTATCAATTAATAGCCTTAAGCTTTCTGTTAAAAGTGGGGATGCTAATGCAATCAAGGGGGGTGCTCATGCAATTAAGGGTGCGCTAAGAAACCTTGGAGCAAAAAGCTCAGCAGCTATTGCTGAAAAGATCGAATTTGCTGGACGTAGTGGGGATCTGCGCGACACAGAGCTAGATCTAGAAGCTCTTGAGGTTGAGGTTAATAAGTTTCTACATCAAGCTAAAGAAATAATGAGAAATCACACTTGAAAAGGCAACTAAAAAACTAAGCGCAAGAAACACTAGAAATGTAAATGATATGAGGAAAGCGACTATATTTGTTCGCATTCGTACATTTTAGTGTAAAAAAATATCGGTGTATAGGCAATTTAGCGGGTGGGCTTTACCTATAAATCTCTGTCGTTGATACTAGGCAGATGAACACCTTACTCTTAGGCTTAGGCCCTGGTTCGAATGGAGCTTTTTAATGTCACAGGATCTTACAGGAAATTTAAAAGGATTAAGTCCATCGCAACTCGACTCTGTTCATAGAATGTTCAGACGACGCGTTCAAAAAGATGAGATCATCTCAATAGATCTTGCTCGAGAGCTATATCGAGTTGCTTCTACTATTCGAAGAAAGATCGGGTTGTTGATAACCAGAGAGGGCGAGGTAGTAGAGATCTGTGTTGGCACTAGAGATAGGATCTATCTTCCTGATCTTGGAAGATACAGATTCGGTCATGGACGACTTCGTCGTCTCCGATTAATATTTTCTGATCTTTCAGCTGATGTTGGAGAAGATCCATCAATTCCTTCTGACATTTATGGAGACCTTGAAAAGTTACGATTAGATGCTGTGGTTGGAGTTGTTGATCACCGTAATAATATAAAGATTACGTTTGCGCATTTATTACCGACATCTATTAAGGGTTCTGATGAACGAGGAGTCGATACTCAGCAAGGAATAAACCTTGGAAGACTCGAATTAGATTTTGCTCGTTTTATAGATGATATCGAAGGAGAGATTGCTACTAGTACGGCTAAGGCCAGAAAAACCGGTCTTACTAGAGCTATAGCCGTCGGTGTGTATTCAACTGGAACTGCTGCTGCAGAGAGCTCTATGCGAGAGTTATTAGAACTAGCTCGAACTGCTGGAGTTGAGATCGCTGAAACCGTAGTACAACGTAGAACGCCGGATCCGAAAACAGTTTTAGGTAAGGGAAGGTTAGAAGATGTTGTTTTACGGTGTCTAAGATTAGACGCTGATATGATCATATTTGATAGAGAGCTAACCCCGAGTCAGTGGCGTGCAATTACAAATTCAACAGAATTAAAGGTTATTGATCGTAGCATGCTAATTTTAGATATCTTCGCGCAAAGAGCTAAAAGTAGTGAAGGACGAGTACAGGTAGAGCTTGCTCAATTAAAATATAATCTGCCACGTCTTGCTGAAAAGGATAGTGGGCTTTCTCGTTTAACGGGAGGAATAGGAGGACGCGGACCTGGAGAGACAAAGATGGAGATTGGTAAGCGTCGTATCCGGGATCGGATCGCGATGTTAGAGGGAAGAATTAAAGCTATCTCAAAGCAACGTGCTTTAAGAGGAGAGAGAAGAAAAGAAGGGCAGATTCCTCTGGTTTCAATCCTTGGCTATACTAATGCTGGTAAATCAACACTTTTTAATGTCTTAACTAAGAGTACAGTTTTGGCACAGGATAAGTTGTTCGCTACGCTAGATCCTACACAGAGACAGCTCTGCTTAGATCCCGGAGGAGAAGATAGTCCACATACACCTAGAGTTGTTATTTTGAGTGATACAGTTGGATTTATCCGCGAATTGCCAAAAGAACTTGTTAGTGCCTTCAAAGCTACATTAGATGAACTTCATAACGCGCAGCTCTTACTTCATGTTCTAGATGCTTCTGATGTTGAGGCTTTTCACAAGAAAGAAGCAGTCGATCGTACTGTTAGGGAGTTGGGACTAACAAATACTAAAACGCTTGTAGTACTGAACAAAAGTGATGCCACTGAGCCGGGGCAGTTGGAAACATTAATAGCAGAAACTCAAGGAATAGCTGTTTCTTCAATTAAGAAAGAAGGATTAGAAGTTCTTAAAGATAAGATCACAGAAGCTCTTGATGAGCTTGTAGTGCAAGGTCGTTTAGCCGACGGGTAGTCTTGTGTC
>CAZTER010000289.1:0-3560 GCA_964612045.1 uncultured Bdellovibrionales bacterium | reverse complement strand
AGCGCCGGTAGCAACAGCAAGATCAGCAATAGTAGTATCTTCTGTTTCACCTGAACGATGGGAGATTATAGAGGTATATCCTGAACGATGCGCTAACTCGATTGTACGAAGAGTCTCTGTGACTGTTCCGATCTGATTAAGCTTAATCAAGATTGAGTTACCGATCTGATTATCAATACCCATCTGCAATCTATTTGGATTTGTTACGAAGAGATCATCACCAACTAGCTGCACACGGCCACCTAATCTTTCAGTTAATTCCTTCCATCCATCCCAATCGTTCTCATCAAGTCCATCCTCAATGCTGACAATCGGGAACTTTGATAACCAAGATTCATACAATCCAATAAGCTCACTGGAGGTATAGCTTTCGCCACTGCTCTTTTTCATTACATAGCGACTCTTTTCATCGCTATATAGCTCGGAAGCAGCGACATCAAGAGCGATTGAGATCTCTTCTCCTGGGGTATAACCAGCGGAAGTGATAGCCTCCATTAAGCAATTAAGAGCCTCTTCTGGTGCTCCGATATCTGGAGCAAATCCACCTTCGTCTCCAATTCCTGTCGAGAATTTCTTGGACTTCAACTGCTTCTTAAGAGCATGAAATACCTCTGATGCGGCTCTGATATTCTCAAAGAATGTAGATGATAGGTGAGGAACAATCATGAACTCTTGGAAATCTAGTGAATTCTGAGCATGCGCTCCACCGTTAATTACATTTACTAAAGGGATCGGTAGACGATGAGCATGAGATCCACCTAGATACTTAAATAGTGGAATTCCAAGATGATTAGCTCCGACATGTGCGGTAGCTAAACTAACACCAAGTATTGCGTTTGCGCCTAACCTTGTTTTGTTCTCAGTTCCATCTAAAGCGATCATTTTGTTATCGATCGCAGCCAAAGAGAGTCCATCTTCTCCGATAAGAGCAGGTGCTATGATCTCATTAACATTCTCAACAGCCTTCAGCACTCCCTTGCCAAGGTATCGGTCAGTCTGTTCATCTCTAAGCTCATGAGCCTCGTATTCTCCAGTTGAGGCTCCGGAAGGAACCATAGCGCTACCAACTGTACCGTCAGCCAAGGTGACGCTCACTCCAACTGTAGGAAATCCACGTGAATCTAGGCATTCGAAGGCCTTTACTGACTTAATCTTATGATCGTTTGAATCGTGTGCCATATTTATTTGCTCTCAACTCTGATTAAAATATCTGCGGTGCCGCACTTTAAGCCTACTAGCGAAGTAGTGCAACCAAGGTTATTATCCTCAGATAGTACCCTGTTTTTAGTAGGTTTTTCATGCGTGGTAAAGGGACCCTTTTTCTTCTTTTTGGTGCGTTATTTGCCTCTATATTTTCGGTCTTTGCGAGTGGTAACTGGCAACAGCTTACTACGATGCGAGAGACTCTAAGTGTTCAACAACAGAGAAACGACGAACTGCGTGAGTATGTATCAGGACTAAAGCGAGAAGTTGTTGGTCTACAACGTGATGATCGTGCTCTAGAGAAAGCTGCTAGAAATAATCTAGGAATGGCTCGTCCTGATGAAGTTGTAGTTATCTTCGACAAATAAATAAAAGAGATAACTTCTAATCTCTGCAACCACTAAATTCGCAGATCGCTCGCCGTAATGTGACTACTCTATATCAAGATCTCTTCGACCAAATAGTTGGGTCAGATATGAGGCGCGAGCCTTAATTGCTGAGCGACACATCTGCACTCCGGCATATCCTAGAAGAGGCGAGAGTATAAACGCCGTACATTTTACCCAAGAGGAAGAAGGGATCATTTGGAGAGAGAAGACTGAGCGAGCTGCCAGTGCAATGACAGGGATCTGGCCAACAACTCCTAGTCCCAATCCTGTTAAGTAATCACGCTTCTGCATGCCGAGAACTAACTTTTCTATCCTTGATAGAGGCGGATTAATCTGATCTTGATCGATTGTAGGAAGGCGCATCCCATCAAAGATATTTTTCTCTATTTGCTCTGGTGGTCTATTAATAGGTTGTAATTGAGACTGCGTATAACCTCCGTAAGGCTCGTCAGGAACTCTAGGGAGAGTCACGCCAGGAAACGGTATTATCTTTGCCGTTGTAGGCTTAGATGGAGCAGCACCATCGGGTGATAACTTAGGTTTACAATCTTTGCGGATATCTTGGTCTCTGCTTTCAAACATTTACAATTTCTCAAAAGAGGGTCGACCAGATTAGCACATTCCGTACTCTCTTTTAAATACCACCCGTAACTCAACATAAAGGACTTGGTTCCTTATGGGTGTAGGAATATGCTAGTCTTCAGATTAGTGAGGGAATGTGACTAAACCACTACGAACTTATCCACCTAAAGATAAACGCAAAAAAGCCCCTCAAAAAGTTGGGAATATCCTCTCTCTTGCACTTCGTTCAGCTGGAATCGACCGTGAAATAGCTCGCTATGAGTTTGTAATACACTGGCAAGAGATTATGGGACCAGCAATATCTAGCAGAACTCGCCCAGACTCATTCAAGAACGGAATATTGACCCTACGAGTATCAAACCCTCAATGGGCCCAAGAACTTGTATTTCACAAAGAGTTACTAATGAATCGACTCAACAAGTTTCTTTCCGAGGGAAGCACAAAAGAGATCGTTCGTGATATTAGATTTTGTATTGGCGATCTACGATCTTAAGAAAGTTACACTTTCTTAGTTAGAAACATTAGAAGAGTTTTTCCGTACTCACGACGATCTACCTCTTCAAACTGAGCTAAGGAAAAAGGAACTTCTTCACTTGGATCAATCTGAATAACGATCATCCCATCATTTTTTACTAGGTGTGGACGCTCTGCTACGGTTTGAAGAGCCTCAATCCATAAAGATTGATATTGAGGTGGTGCGATATAAATAATATCGAACTCCCTCTCACTCTTTCTCAGGTATAAAAAGGCATCGGTTAAACGAACTTCGCTCTGTGTAGAGAATCTAGTTTTTTCTAGATTCTCTTTTATGGTGGCAACAGCTTTCGGTTCTGCATCGATAAAGGTTACATGCTCAGCACCCTGGCTTAATGCCTCTATTCCAACAGCACCACTTCCTGCAAAAAGGTCTAGCCAATTAGTGCCGGGGAGGCGATGACGCAAAATATCAAATAGGGAGGTTTTGACCCTATCTAATATGGGACGCGTAGTATCACCAGGTACACTGAGAAGTTTCGTACCACGCGCTGTTCCAGAGATAACTCGCATCTTATCTTCTTATTTTCTTAGTATAACGTTCTGTCTGGATCACAGTTGTCAAGATAGTCACAGACAAACTTGAGGTACTGACCTCCTACTGCACCATCAATAATCCTGTGGTCATAGGAGAGAGTAAGATACGCCATTTCACGGATTGCAATCATATCATCAATGACAACTGGTCTCTTTTGAATCGCACCTAAGCATAGAATCGCGACTTGAGGTTGGTTAATAATCGGTGTTCCGATAATTGTTCCGAAGACCCCTGGGTTAGTAACAGTAAAGGTTCCACCCTGAACATCGCCTGGAGTAAGTTTCTTGGAGCGAGCTCTCTCAGCAATATCATTA
>CAZTER010000288.1:0-3568 GCA_964612045.1 uncultured Bdellovibrionales bacterium | reverse complement strand
ATGCGATGAGGTTATTTTATCTTGGATACCAAGAGGCAGATAGAAATCCTCTCTCCCCAGCAGAGGTTCCGAATCTTGTGCGAGACTTAGCCGCTAATAAAGCAATTGGCGCTATTGCGGCTCAGATACTAGAAAGACGAACCGATGAGAGAGCTCAGATTGCTAGCTGTATATCTGGTTTAAAAGAGCGCTATCCAGAGATGTGGACTGCGATGATTGAGCAGATGGCAAGAAATTATAATACAAAAAAAGATGTCATGTCTCGTGATGTTTCTAAAGATATCCAAGGAAAACTTGGAATAGCATTACTTCGTCCATGGAATTCCTGGGATATATACATTGCAATTTTAGGTATTAATCGAATCTTTGCATATAATCCTCCTAATAGCTCATCGTCCTACAATGGAAACGATTGGTGGTGGGAAAAAAATCGCTTGGCTAGCGAAGCTCGCAAACCTGCAATAACTGCAATTGAAGAGTGGGAAAATAAGCTAGATCCTACAGCAATGGGTGTCGATTTATTTGCTCCATTCTCATTAGATCCAGTATCTGCTCAGAGAGCTAAAGAGTTTTCTTTGCAACTTACCAATGAACAGTGGGCTACAGCAGTACTTGCAGGTATAGCCTCTGGAGAGAGTGGATGTTTCAGTGATTTTGTTGAGGCAGTTTTGGGACACAGGAGTGAGGTTAGCTTAAGCGAACCTTCTGGTACTCCAAATGGCGAACATGTTTGTGGTGCATGGAAAGAAACTTTAATTAGATCCGTGTCACGTGGGGTAATATATGAAGAGTTAGTAAATAGTATCCGAGGACTCGCTAATACTAAGATTAAGCAGAATAGATTACGAAGAGTTCCTTTTTCTTCTCACTTGCGAACAGGCGAAGCCTCGATTCGAGTTTCTGTCCCCTCAGGAGGTGAATTTGACCAATTACGTCAGATGGTTCCTGGTGATGATATCCGAATGATGGATTGGAAATCTTACGGTCGAACAGATCGATATGCAGTACGAAAATTTATAGATGTAGAGCCAGAGGCAGGAGTCTTTATTATAGACCTTGAGTGGTTAGCAGATAAGATCGTACTTCAAACCAACGACAGATCAGAATCACCTCCAATACCTATTACTATTAGAGCTCTTTTCAGTGAGCTATACAGCTCTATTCGTAGTGATCACTATCCACATCTTATCTTTTGCTTACGGGGAGACCTGGTTGAGCACTATGATCCGAAGATGGTAAAGAAATCTCTCTCTAGAACATTAGTGGAGAAACCTAAAGTTGAGAATTCCTTTGCAGATGAGCGTTTTTACGCCTTTCGCCACACAGATCAGCACTTTATTTATCAATTACTTTCAAAACTACACACCCTCTCTGAAGGACTAAAAACAGAGTACTCGATGAGAGCTAGTGGATATAAATCAACCAACGCAGCTAAAGACATTACATCCTCACTCGTTGCTCAACTTCCAAAACGCTCAAAGATCGTTGCTGGCATTCATCAGAGAAATAGAGATGCTACTCTTCCATATTTACGGTCAATAGCTAGACACTTAGGGAGCCGGGTGAGTGAGATAGATGTCAGGGCTTATAAGTAAATGGAAAACCGCTTCTACTATTTAGTAAGCGTAAAATTGAGAAATATCTTTTAAATTTAATTAGAAGTCACAAAATCAGGACTTCTGCTTATTTATAAGTCCGGAACAGCAACACCATCACGAAACACCCCTACTTCCACCGAGGCTGGCAGATCTCCACTTTCATCAAAAGTTAACTTCCCTGTAATGCCATCAAGAGAGGTTTCTTGAATAAGTTCAGTCATTGTCTTCTTATTTGTTGGATTAGCAAACCTGCTGGCAGCTTCGTTTATGATATTTGCCATATCATAGGCGTATGCATGAGTATAAAGCGGAGCTTTGTGATACTTAGCCTCAAATTTAGCATACCAATCACGGATAGTTGGTAGTTCGTTTTTTCTAGTTACAAACAATGGAGCGCTGACTCGAATACCCTTAATCATCTTTGATGGCAAAAGAGAAGCTGCATCCAACAAGTCATATGAAGCAACTGTATTTCCATCAGTTAACATATCTTGCTCACTAAGACTACGAATCATTGGAGATAAATTTTCAGGAAAACCGCTTAAAATAAGGAGATCTGGATTAAATTTCTTTATTCGCAATGTCATTGAACGAAAGTCACTTAGATCCATCTGATATGGCTCAACCATAATGTCAGTTACGCCAATATCTTTCAGACCAGGGATAATTAAAGTTTGATACTCCTCATCTGTATGAGGCAACTGAACATAAATAATCGCAACTCGCTTGGCTGCAATCTTATTGGCATAGTTAATAAATAAAGGAGATTCGATTTTAAAATTTACCCAACTTCTAAAGTTATTCTTCTCACCATTAGGCCGAACAGAAACATCAAAGGTCCATAGAAAGTTAGGAATTCCTAACTTTGTAACCTGGTCCTTAATCGCCATAGCTTGTGGTTTAACACCTGAAATATACAGATCTGGTTTTGTTAATAGCTGTCTGCGTAGCACATTTACAGCATTCTTAGCCTCACTTTGATTATCACCCCAGTTAAATACTACAGAGACTGCTTTATCCTTACGGTCATCCAACGCCATCGCAACTCCTTCTTGTATCGAAGAGCCGAAAACGGCTAAGGGGCCAGTTAAGGGGAGGTTGCAGGAGATATTAACGATATTCTTCTGATCAGCTTGGGCGTATGAGATAGAAGATAATAGCGGAATTATTAATACCGCAAAAATTGAAGTATTATTTTTGAAATAGAATAATTTTTCATCGAATAGCTATTTAAAAGTATATTAATAATAGGAGATATGATCATACCGTTTAATATGAGTATCTCTCGTTGAGATAAATAACTACTAGTCTCTTCCTTCAATAGAAACTAATCTCTCAACTCCAATTGAACCGCCCAAAACCCCACACAAATTACACATCCGCATATTAATCGGAACTTTTTGTGATTTCATCTTTGAAGAATTTGGAAATAAGTTGCGCTCGTGAGCTCCTGCAACTCCATATTTGTTTATAGTGTAGTATTGTTCAATCTTGTTAGCAGCTTGAATTAAATCAAATAGATTTTTATCTTTTATATTTCCTGCTAGGAATCCATAGCCGAAACATCCACAGGTGTAGAGATCTCCATTGGCTTTAACTATAGGTTTTGGCCAAACTGTCTCTTCAGAGGTAAAGCATCCCGGCCAACTTTGATTATGAAAGTTAAGGAGTTCCTCAAATTCAACTAACTCACCGCTCCAACTAGCCTCCTTCTGGCCATTACTATATTGAACTGGATAGATGCTAAAATGAATGATGTTAAATAGCTCTTGTGAACTTACATTCTGAGCTACAAATCTTCTAATCTCGCTCTCTTTAGCTAGAAGATCCTCACCTTCTCTTACAGTTAAACCGATTCCTAACCTAAAAAACGGAGCTATCTTCCATATCTCTAACTTATTTAATGTCTGCAAGAGGTACCCAAGATTCTTGATAGGTACACCACCTGAATAATTCTGAATTCCAACAGA
>CAZTER010000287.1:0-3570 GCA_964612045.1 uncultured Bdellovibrionales bacterium | reverse complement strand
CCCTCAAGACGAGTAAGTGGCGTTGGAAATATCCTTGAGGACTTGCTATTACCGAGATGATTTCCTGATACATAAAGGACTTCAAGATCAACATACTCCAATATCTCTGAGATATGTTGAGGATCGTTTGAGAAACGATCAGTTAAATTTGGCACTAATGCGACATCAAATCGACCATTAAGTAAGGTTGGCTCTCCCACAACAAGGACGTTACTTAAGGAACGATTAAGGACTAAGTTTTGTAAAACTTCCCTTGTCCATGAATCTTCCTCTAAAACAACAAATGAAGTATCCAACATGCGGCTACATCGCTCTAATTGAGTTAAGGCAGCAAGACCGGGATTAACAATTAAGACTTGCGCATTATCTCCTACATCTTGAAGCAGTCGTCCTGAACCAGATCTTAATGTTACTTTTGTAAATGTATCACCTTCCACCAACAATAAGGGAGAAAGTCCAAGTAATTGCGTATAACGCAAGAGATCCTCTCCGGTTAAAATCTCCTTTAGGTATCCCTTTAGAACAGGTTCAATAAGATCATACTCAGAGAACATTGCTCTTGAGACTCCTTGAGTAAGATCAAACATCTCATCAAAAACATATGGCTTGACCAAAAAGGTTCTGCAGCTAAAGGTTGGACACAGGTCTTCTTTTAACAGCCCTTTATTTACTAAGAATCCCTGCATAATATAATCATGCATAAATGGATTTGTATCTCTTCCAACAAACTCTCGATCCCCTACTCGCAAATTGCTCGATTGCACAAGTTCACTGATTGCTGGATGCAAACTTGGAGGTTTAGGGTAATGAATATTAAGCTCTGGAACACAGGCCCTCAAAGCAGCGTTTAAGATGATTCCTCTAGTTATGAATCTTGGATCAAACTTCCCAATCTTATCTAGTAAAAAGGATCGAATCTGATCTTCGTAGTACTCTACTTTAAAAGCTTGCTCTGACACAGATCTTGGTCGACCAAGATCCTCCGATGGAGAGCCATAAATATCATGCTCTGAGCCAGAAAATTTAGACGACTTATCCGAACCACTACCGAGGGTCCCATCGCGGGATGGATCTTGTTCCTTGTTCGGAAACATAAGAGTCCTGGAACATAAGTTCAGACACCGGGGAATGTACTACACTTCCGGAGTACTCCACACCCTTTATCTCCTAAAAACTTCAATCTTAAACGATCTAGCACCAATTACCTGCAGATCTGGTAACGTTGTTAGCGCTCCTGAATAGCCATCATAATTCCTAATACCTCGTAAACACTCCGGAACAGCTGATTGAGCGGTTTTATCTCTTAGAAAACAACCAGCGGTTAAAAATGTAAGGTCGTAAGCTATCGAGCCGCTAGGAGACGCTGGAATACGTCCTGTTTTATCTTTAAACTTCGCTCCCCACTTACTTGCATATGGTTCTTCAATTTTAGGAACAGAAACATATAACTCCGGCAGTGCTTCATTAATTAGACCAAATTTAGGTTCATAGATAATGCCATCATGACTATATATCGGAGGCAGATCTCCTCTTAGTTGTTTCCATTGTGAGATGAATTGAAAATTCTGCCCACTTCCATCAAGAAATAAAACTATGGCATCAAGATCTTTCGGCATTCGATTAACTAAAGTTTTAAAATCTCGAAAGGTTGTTTCTACCTCACTAAAAAAAGCGATCTCCCCTTTATATCGATCCTTAAATACATTATTAAGAGTTTCATAATACGTTGATATAGCAGAAAGTACTCCTACTTTCTGAAATCCTCTCTGAGAAATCTCATCAACCAAAACATCAGAATACTCTCTCTCATCATAAAACCCAGTAAAAGAATAGTTTAATTTTATCTTCTTGCTATGGAAGATATCTCCATTATAAGACGGGGCAAGACAAACCACCTTATTCACTTCACATAGAGGGGCAGTAGCTGCAAAAACCTCCCATGTTGGTCCAATTATAAAATCAACTTTATCTACTGTAATTAGCTTTTGAACAGCTGAGACAGATCGAGCATTTAAATATTGAGAATCCTCAATAATATAATCAAACTCTACTCCAGGATTATTTGCTCTAAGATCATCAATTGCAAGAAGAAAAGCATCCTTTTCGTCAATCCCCCATAAAGCACCAGAAGCGCTACTAAGATCAAAAACTCCACCTATCTTAACTCGTCGCTCTTCACTAGCTAAAGAAGTTACAGAAAGCAGAGAAAGAAATAAGAGGCAAAATAAAAATTTAATCTTTAAGCTATAAATTTCTGCCGTTAAGATCGATTGAATTTTATTCATATATGTAAATAGATAAATACATAGCTAAATAGTGGGGATTGGCTTAAAGTTTCTAATATAAGCGATCTTCTCATAACCTTAATAGATAGCTTTTATTGAAGCTAACTTTTATAAATTAATACTATCATCATATGATTAAGAGATCTTTAATAGTTTATACAGACATAAACTTTTCATTCGGAAACTTAAATATCACAAAAAAAGGGCCTTCCTATAAACTCCTTTCCTATCTTGCAATTCCAATACTTTTTATTAATTGCCTATTTATGACACCTTCAACTGCTCTATCAGAAACTGGAGAAGAAAAACCTAATAGCAATATAGCACAGTTCATCAATGAGCTAGGCACCTATATCATAAATGAAGTATCAAATAGCTCAGAAAATATTACAGTTTCTCCATTCTCAATTGGATCAGCTCTCGCTATGACACGAGCTGGGGCTCGAGGTCTAACACTCAACGAATTCAACTCTAGCCTCAATTTAACACATGTCTCTGATGAAGAATTAGCTACGGGGATTGCAGTTATTTCAAAGAGTTTAGAAGAAGCGAGCGAGAGTTCTCTTCAAGTAGAGAGATTTAGCAATGAAAAGCCATCAAAAACTTTCGAATGGAGACTTGCCAACCGACTTTTTGGAGAAACAAATTATGTTTTCAGAGAGAGTTTTCTAGAGCTGATGAGATCTGGATACAGTTCTCCACTAGAGAAGTTAGACTTTAAGAGCAATCCTCAACATGCGCGTGAGCATATTAATAAATGGGTTGAAAATTTAACGGAGAAGAGAATTGTAGATCTTCTTCCAGACAATTCAATTACTAGCCAAACAAACCTAACTCTAGTGAATGCATTATATCTAAAAGCAGCGTGGCTAAATAAATTTGAAAAACATTTAACTAGCTCTGAGCCTTTTTACCTAAAAAATGGAGAATCTATTACAGTTCCTACAATGGCATTGCGATCAAAACTCAAATATTACAAAGAGAAAGATCGAATAGCTGTCACACTTCCTTACTCTACTAAGGACCTAACATTTACTGTAATCATTCCAGCCAAAGGAGAAGACACTCAAACTGTACTAAAAGATCTCAATCGAGGATTGATTAATCAGATTGACTCTGCTCAAAAAGTAGATATTCGATTGTCTTTACCTAAATTTAAACTCTCTTCTCCAAGCATCTCACTCCGGGAAAAGTTAGTTAAGAAAGGAATAAAATCTGCTTTTGATATCCCTTCCAGAACCGCCGACTTTAGTGGGATTGGTCCTCGACTTCCTGATGATTATCT
>CAZTER010000286.1:0-3572 GCA_964612045.1 uncultured Bdellovibrionales bacterium | reverse complement strand
AAAGACTGAACATCTAAAGTATTAACTAAATGTGATTCAACACTCATAAATATTCCTATAACCTAAGATCTGCAGCTGATGTTGTTTCTGTGGATTTAGTTAACCTAAAGAGCGAGATGATAATCGCTAATCCAATAGCAGCTTCAGCAGCAGCCACAACCATGCTGAAAAACACTGCAATATGCCCTAATAAATCTCCGAAGATCTCTGAATAGGCTATAAAGGTAAGGTTTACAGCATTGAGCATCAACTCTATGCACATAAACACAACAATAGCATTTCGCCTAACCATTACCCCTACAGCACCAATCGAGAACATGAATAATGCGGCTAGCAAAGCCACCGAACTTGAAGTCATACATTCTCCGAATTATTAGAATCAGAATTTAAAACAGGAAAACTACCTTTGCGCTTAGCTAGCATCACCGCACCAAGAATTGCTGCTATAATTAAAAGTGAGGCTAATTCAAAGGCAAAAACAAAATCTGTATAAAGTAGCTTTCCGACAGCTTCGACTGATCCATTTACTCCCTTAGAGAAAAATGGAGCAGCACTATTCTTAATGTCTTTAACCAAAACTGCCGTAAAGAAAACTCCTGCGCATACTGCAAGAGCTGAGGCTAATTTGCCATTAGGATTCGCTTCGCTCTTGATGTTCAACAACATCAAAACAAAGACGAATAAAACCATTATAGCGCCGGCATAAACGATAATCTGCGCTACAGCTAAGAAGTGTGCGTTAAGAACTGCGAAAAATGCAGCCACAGTTAAAAGATTTGTAATCAACGCTAGTGCACTATGAATAGGATTCTTCAGTGCAACAACTGCCACGGCAGTGGTTATAAGAATCAATCCCAATATGAAGCTAAAGATCACCATAACTCTATCCTTAGAAAATTCCGCCGACCTTTAACGCGGCATATAACATTAGGTTTGCAATACTGAGAGGTAAAAGTATCTTCCATCCCAGATTCATTAACTGGTCGAATCTGAAACGAGGAAGTGTCCAACGAATTACAATCTGCAAGATACAAAGAGCTATTACTTTGCCCATCAAGACAAGGTGTCCTATCAAAGCACCGAACCATGAGTTTTCAGGAAATTGCACATATGGGATATGCCATCCACCTAAAAACAATAGGGTTATAATAATCGCAAATAGAGCTATTTCAGCGAACTCTCCTAACCAGAATACTAAGAATTTCATTCCTGAGTATTCAGTAAAATATCCAGCGACCAACTCAGATTCACTTTCAGGAAGATCAAAAGGCCCTCTTTTAGTTTCTGCCATGCCGACTATAAAGAGGATTATAAATGTGAGTGGCTGAGTAAAGATTCCCCAAGCTGGAACGAAACCTAAAACTGTTGAGCTTTGAGCTTCTACCATCTTATAGAGATCTAAGGTTCCGTAACACACGATGACGGAAACAAGAGCAACTCCCATAGCCAATTCATATGAAATCATCTGAGCTGAGGCACGCAAGGCTCCAAGAAGAGCAAACTTATTATTCCCGCACCATCCAGCAAATGCCACTCCATATACAGCTACTGAACCCATAGCTAAAACAAACAAGATACCAGCATCTATCTGAGCTATTTGAGCAGAGATCTGATAACCGCCGATTGAGAACTGTGGAGCTAATGGCACTAGCGCGAAAGCAAGAAAAACTGGGAACACAGCTAAAAATGGGGCTAGTGAGTGTAGAAAAGGACTTACTCCCTCAGGAACAAAATCCTCCTTAAATATAGCCTTAACCCCGTCACACACGAGGGTATTAATAACGCCCAGAATTCCCATCCATTTTATAACAAAGAATACAGGGACAATTAGAGTTAAATTTATGGGAGCTAGCAGCAGGTTTATGAACTTGTTTTCAACGCGAAGCACTGGTGTATCAAAAAAGGCTCCTGCTCTATTAGCACCAACTCTATCTTGAATTAATGCTGAAGCTTTTCGTTCAAACCAAGTACAAAGGGAAGCTAGTCCCATTATCAGGTTAAAAACTACGAAAAGTTTTATTAAAAGAATTAATATCTCCATACCTCACACCTGCCCTGCTGCTCTTGTGTTGTCATCAGTACTTCCAGAGGAATGAGAGTTTAAATCTACTCCACCAGCCTTTATCATACTAATTGTCAAACCAGCTAACCTTGATTCACTAGATAAAAGAGAGAGGGTCGCTTCTCTGTCAGTAGTAGCGGATATTAATTTTGATCCGAACTTCTCACACAACCTATTTATAATACGCCATTCAGGCTCAGTTCCTAGAAGCGGCTCTACTACACGATCTGTGTATTGAACTCTGCCCTTTCCATTTATCAGAAGACCAGATCTCTCTAAGATACTTCTAGATGGGATGATATATTTTGAGGAAGCAGCTAAAGCAGACTCTGCATCACTTCCAACAAAAACAGTGAATGGCAGATTACCAAGAACAGCGGATAAGCTAGGGGTAAGATCTGTATCGGGGATTGCTTTATCTCCGATAAACATAACAGATGAATATCCACCTGACTTAACCTTCATTAATAGCTCGTCATACTTGGCATGTAGATCACCAGAGACAAGTTGAGAGAAAAGAGCCCCTTGATAATTCGCAGCATAATCCGGACTTACCAAGATCTTTTCAATATCATTTAATGATCGAGTTTTATAAGAGACTGCAACCTCTGCACCCTTAAGATACTTATTAATAAGCCCTTTTAGTGCGATGTAATCTTCAAGAAGAAGATTAGGCGAAACAAAGATAGCAACTGGTTGCCCCTTTAACTTAGTACTTATTGTTTTATATACTTCGTCCGAACTATTAGCAGGTTAAGAAGAGATAACCTTTGTTAGTCTCTCTTTAGGTAAGAATTTCTCAAATCCATATCGACCTTCATCGCAGAGCCACTCGCGATTCACATTTGGATTAAATCTTCCTTTTACCTGTACAACCTGTCTATCTCTGACAGCGACTGTTGCATTACAACCGGTAGAACAACCAGGACAGATTGTTTCTGTTACCTTAGTAAACCAAATTCTGGAGTTGAATCTCCATTTTCTATGAGTAAGAGCTCCAACAGGACAGAGGTCAACAACATTTCCTGAGAGAGGATTATTCAACTCTCTTCCCTTGTTAATTGAAATAACGGAACGATCTCCTCGATTCAATACACCTAACTCTGATGTCTTTGTAACTTCATCACAAAACCGTACACATCGAGTACAGAGAATGCATCTTTCACCATCAAGTACCACTGTTGGTCCAAGTGGTTCTGCCTTAACCTTGTTAACCTTCTCTTCAAGAAAGCGCGAAGACTTAGCATTATATTCGAAGTGATAGTCCTGTAGTTTGCAATGTCCAGCCTGATCGCAAACTGTGCAATCCAATGGATGATTAATTAAAATGAATTCTAGAGTAGATGATTGAGCATCTGCGACTCGCTGAGAAGAGTGTTGTGTCTTGACTTCCATCCCCTCTTTTACGATTGCATTACATCCGATCTCGAGTTTCTTCATTCCAACTATCTCGATCTGACACATACGACAGTTGCCAGCGATCGAAAGATCTTTATGATAACAATAATGT
>CAZTER010000285.1:0-3587 GCA_964612045.1 uncultured Bdellovibrionales bacterium | reverse complement strand
AGTTTAGAAAAAAAGTAATTAACTCCCCTATTTCATCTCAGGCAGACACCTCGCATCTCTTTACTGGTCGTGATCTCTCAGGATCGGTCGTTGGTTTGGCTTATTTAGGTGTTGTCTGTATCGATCCCGATTTTTCTGCTGGACTCTCGCAACGAACAACGGATGCTCTTGATTGGATAATTACGGCGCATGAATTGGGTCATAACCTTTTTGCAGAACATACCGGAGCTGGCCAAGGAATTATGTCTCCATCTGTTTCATCTAACCTGTCGAATTTTAACTCAACATCAAGATCTCAGATAACATCGTTTGTAAATGACTACGGTTCTTGCCTTACTGCAGTTAGTAACTCAACTTCTAAGCTTACACTTTCCACTTCATTTTCTAGATCTGGAACCTTTACTGCCAAGCCTTCCTTAACAACTGAGGCTGATCCTGCTTCTTGTATGATAGATATTTATGGTTCAACTTCTAAGAATAGTGTTGGAAGAAGTGTGGTGCGCAGTGGATTGAAGCTGGTATCAAAGAAGGGCGAACTGACTCCTTCCTTTTCTTCAAGGATAAAGAATAAAGCTTCGAGTTCAAGAACGATCTACTTAGCAGCTCGATCAACATGCACTGTTAGTGGAGCTCAAGAGAGACTGTTCTCATCTGTAAAACGTATCTCAGTTAAGAACTCTGATGCGTTAAATGCTCTTCGAAGATCTCTTCGATAGTAATTAGAGAGCAAAAGTAACAATCTAAATACCTGAATTGTCTCTATAAATTTACTGATAGTTTGGACTAGCTAGGAAGCGGTTAAGTCTTGATAGTAATAGGAAAAACAAGCTCTAAAAATGAAAAACCCCGAAACCACTTCTGGTTCCAGGGTCATCTCTAATCTAAAGAGAGAAGAATTTACTTCTTCTTCTTCTTGACTGAGGATTTCTTTGCTTTAGCTTTAGTTGCTTTTTTCTTAGTAGCCATTTTTTATCTCCACGTTAACGCGAGAAGCACATGCATCCCGCAATTTATCGGTAAAAGAGTTTTTCTAAGCTACTTGATATCACAAGAGCGTTCTCTCTACCGAAGTTGTGTTTCCACAACTATAGGGCATGTTTATTGTCAAACTTCGACATCAGCATGCCCAATAATTTTACTTTACACCAATCTTGACATCACGCAAGAGTTTTTTTCTTGATTAAGTCAAAATTATTGTGTTAGCGGAAACCGATCTTTGTGATGTGTCTTAAGAAATGATCGATTCGATTAATTTACTCACTCAAGTTTTTTATTCTTAGAGTTGTATCGTTCAATTAATCGAAATCGATCTTGGTTAATCTAATTTAGGAAACCTTATCAGTTAATCTACGACATAGACTGTTAAATTTGCTCGCAGATAACCTTTTGCTTCTTCCAGATCGTTGTGAGACTCGTCCTACTCTGATGTAAGATTGCTTGCCATGACCATCAACAGCGACTCCGAGCTTTGATCCTAGTGGGAAAGCTGCTGGAACTTTACCTGTTAATCTAAGATCTCCATCCCGCATCTCTTGATGAGAGGTCTCTTGGCATAATCTTCCACCTACTCCGAATCTGATAGGAAGAACTCCAGTTCCACTACCTAAGATTCTTACTCGGAACTTTTGACCTGGATTGATGTTGGTATTAGCACCACTCGCTTTGGTCATTGGTGAGATCTTTAAAGAATCAACCTGTAGCGGATCCACTGGCGCAGAACCATCACAATTCGGTGTAAATGTGACTGTTTTACCCTTTGAAATACGCCCGTTTGACGCCGAATATGTTCTAGCACTACTTACTGATGCACCACGTATTCCAACTGTTGCATGAGTACCGAAGAAGCTCGCAGAGTCTGCACTATCAAAGTCGTACCATGTGCGAATTACTCCTGAGCGATCTATCGACATTCTTACAAATGCCCAGCCATCACGAAGAGCATAGTGTGTAGCGTACCAACTAATCACTACTCTATCTTCTAGTGCGACGGCTCTTACTCCTAGTGGTTCACCAACTGGATAGAGGTCTGAATGTAAAACTGCGATCGAGTTTTTCGGTGCAGCAGTAGTCTGTTGGTAATCCATCGAACTTGGGGACCCTCTAGTATAGACAACACCATTTGGTGAGATGGTTAAGTTAGAGATCTCCTCTCCATGGAATGGGAAAGAGAATGGAAGTGTTAATGGATAGAATCCGAACTCATCACTGCTGACAACAATTGGAGCTCCATCTGATGCTGTATCTGGTGATGAGAAGCCATCACTAACTACATATGGGCACTCAGGTGAAGGAGTTGGTGCACTGATAGGTGTTGTCTCGTTGTACACCATTCTAGCAAGATTAAGAGTTCTTCCTGTTCTGACTACACCGGATAGCGTAACAAGGGATCGACCAGACTCATAAAGACGAGTGATAGCTTGATCAATAGATAATCCAGAGCTGGAACTGAGTAATGAAGCTAATGCTCCTGCTACATGTGGTGTTGCCATGGATGTTCCAGAATATGAGCTGTACCTATTTCCTGGGGTAGTACTCAAAATATCTACGCCTGGAGCTGCGATATCGACACCTGTTGCTCCGTAGTTTGAGAAAGAGGCTAAATTTCCCTGAGAATCTATAGCAGCAACAGAAACTACGTTCGAAACCTCGTAAGAAGCTGGGTATGAAGGTGAAGCATCATTGTCATTAGCTTCGTTTCCAGCTGCAGCCACAAAGATGATACCAACATTATTAGCGCGCTTAATGGCATTATGTAGAGTAGAAGAATATCCACCACCACCCCATGAGTTATTTACAACACGGATGTTAACACCGCGCTGTTTCATCTCAACCATGTAATTGATCGCTTCTACAGCGTTAGCTAGACTTCCTGAGCCGTCAGAAGCAAGGAACTTTAATCCCATTATCTTTGCAGACCAGTTAACTCCTACAACACCACGGTTGTTATTTCCGATAGCGCCGATTGTTCCTGAAACGTGAGTGCCGTGTCCATTATCATCCATAGGATCGCCACTACCAGTGATAGTGTTAATGCCATGTACGTCATCTACGTATCCGTTACCGTCATCATCTCTTCCGTTTCCAGGAATCTCACCTGAGTTAGTCCATACGTTTCCACTTAGATCCGGGTGGTTATAGTCGACACCTGTATCGATTACAGCAACTACTTGCGAGGTCGCAGACGTATTGAGATCCCACGCACGTGGAGCATCAATACCAAAAGATCCTTTCATTCCCCACAACGATCCTAGTTGAGAGTCATTTGGCGTAGCGCTTGTTTTTAAGATGTAGTTAGGGCTGCAAGCTACGATAGTGCCTGCATTTGCTGCTAATAGTTCCTGACAGAAGTTATCTGAGGTTGAACCTGATATCGTGGCTGCAGAGGTAACTTTCTTTGTGAAAAGAGCGTTATTTTTTCCAAACTGTTTAGCTATCTTCGATCCCTGAATGTTATTAATCGAAAATGCTGCTTGAGTCCTTGAGTTTTCACTAGAAGCAAACTCGACTACATACTCACCGGGAATTGCGGCAGGTTCTGCAGCAAGAGCAACATCTATCTGCATCGTAAATACGATAGATCCCAATAA
>CAZTER010000284.1:0-3616 GCA_964612045.1 uncultured Bdellovibrionales bacterium | reverse complement strand
AGCCAAAAGAGGAGTCTGATAAAGAAGATCAGAGTAAGGAGGAGTCTTCAGAGAAGTCTGATGATAAAGGATCTGGTGACGGAGAGTCCGATCAGGAGAGCAGTGGAGAAAGTGATAAATCCAAAGGCGACCAAGGGGAGAAGTCTGGAGAGCAAGGCAAAGGATCTGAAGGAAAAGAGAAGCAGCAAGGAGAGTCTTCTCAGGGTGGTGGAGAGAAGGATTCCAAAGAGAAGGGAGAAGAACAAGGTGGCGGAGATAGTGGAAAGTCTCAAGGTGGAGAGCAGCAAGGTGGCCAACAAGATCAGAAAGGTGGTCAGGAGGAAGGAAAGCAGAAAGGCCAAGGAGGAGAGCAGGATGATAGCTCCAAAGGAGATCAACCTAGCAAGAAAGATTCAAAGAGTGGAGAGCAGAGGGCGCAATCAGCTCTAAGTAAGGCAAAGGACAAATTAGAAGAGATGCAAGGCGCTGATGGTGATAAGGGTGATGGTGAAGGATCTGGTTCAAGCTCACCTGGGGATCAGAGTGGCCCAAAGCCAGGTGATGGCGCTAATAAATCAGATAAAAAGATCCCTGGTGAGGGAGAGAGTGAAAGCGGTAAGGGTGAAGAGTCCAAAGCTGGATCTGCTGGAGAGGGATCAGGAAAAGAGGAAGCTAAAGAGGAAAAGCAGAATCCAGGCAAAGAGGGTGGCAAGGCAGGCGCAGCTCCAGGAGCACAAAAAACTGCGAAACGTTTTGATGAAGGTGGAGAAGGTTGGGAAGGACTCGGCGGAGATAAGGGGTTTGGTAATGTTGAGATCAAAGCAGAGGAGAAAAATGTAGATCCAAGATTTTTATCTGATGGAGAAAAGTTAGGAGAGAATAAAGGCCCAGCCCAGTTCAAAACTGAATTAGGGGATGTAAAGTTGTCAAAGCCGGTTGTTAGTAAGGACGCAAAGGGGAAAATTCCACTTGAATACGATAGGTATATAAAAAAATGAGGGAGGCATAAGTGGCGCAAGAGCTAGAAATTGAGAAGAGGATCTCTGATTTTAATCGGATCTTTGGAGATGTCGAGAAAGAGGTTGGAAGAGTCATAGTTGGCATGAGCGAGGTTGTTAGGCTAGCAACTATTGGTATCTTTGCTGGCGGGCATGTGCTTTTGGAGGGTGTCCCAGGTCTTGGAAAAACGTTGCTAGTAAAAACAATTGCTAGCACTTTGGGCTTGAGCTTTAAAAGAGTTCAGTTTACCCCAGATCTTATGCCGTCAGATGTTACCGGAACTCAGGTTATGGCGGATGATGGAAGTGGTGGTAGGAAATTTGTCTTTAGACCTGGCCCGCTATTTTCGCAGATCGTGTTAGCCGATGAAATTAATAGAGCTACGCCAAAGACCCAATCTGCATTGCTAGAGGCGATGGAAGAGCGACAAGTAACTGTCTTTGATGAAACTCATAGACTTCCACAACCGTTCTTTGTCTTAGCGACACAGAATCCGATCGAATTAGAGGGAACTTATCCTCTTCCAGAAGCACAACTTGATCGTTTTATGGTTAAAGTAATTGTTAATAGTCCTAATGCTGCTCAGCTAAAAGAGATTCTTGCTCGTACCACCGGAGATAAGCAGTCGGGGGTCACGCCAGTGTTTGATTCCGCGACCGCAGTAGTCACGATAGCCTCGATGCGTGATTTAGTTAGAAAGGTCGTCGTATCTGATGGCATGTTAGAAGTGCTTGTAAGAATGATTGGTGCGCTTACCCCGACTGGGCAATATACACCAGAGAAAATTAAGAAGTATGTTCGATTTGGACCAGGGCCACGAGGTGCTCAAGCTACTTTATTGGTGGCTAAAACGTTGGCGTTATTAGATGGACGGATAAACCTTGCTTTAGAGGATATCCGAGAAGCGATAGTGCCAGCACTTCGTCATAGGATTATCTTGAATTTTCAAGCTGAAGCTGACGGAGTCACAACTGATCAGATCTTAAGGGATATAAAGAACGCGAAGTAACCACTATTGAGTTTAGTAGATGCTGCCACAAACTTTTACCCCTGAGTTAATGAAACGTTTGGAGTTGTTCCAGCTCTCTGCACGGAGGTCTTTTTTGGGGAATCGGCAGGGAGGGCATCTATCTCTTCGTCGTGGGCATGGGTTGGAATTCTCTGATTACCGTCAATATGAACCTGGAGATAATCCACGACACATTGATTGGGGACTATACGGGAGAACTGATCGTCTTTATGTAAAACGGTTTAGGGAAGAGACGAGTTTGCACCTTCTATTAGTTGTTGATGGAAGTAGCTCTGTAATAGCGCAGCCTGGAGATCAAAAATGGGAGCGTTCTAGAGATATCGCATTAGCTCTTGGTTATATAGCTTCTATGAGTCGTGATACGATCTCTTTGCTTGTGCCTGGAATCTTTAGTGGTCCTACTGTTGGAGGACCAAATGCAGTTCATCATCTTGCGCAGCAGTTTAGAGCTATTACCCCTGGAGGGCTGAATAACATAGATCAGTCAGTAGCACGCTCTCTTAGTGAATTATCAACTCCAGGGTTAGTGGTTGTAATTACCGATTGCTTGATGGCTATCGATAAATTAGCAGCCCTTTCTCAGGTAATTCGTTCTCGCTCTTTTGATGGAACGCTAGTTTGTGTTTCTGGTGCACATGATTCAGATCCATTTCCTCAGAATGGTGGATACGAGCTGGTTGATAGTGAAGATAGCTCTAGCAGGAGAGTATTTGTTGATGATGAACTGCGACGACTGTATCAGGAGCGTTACACGGCGCATATCTCCTCCATTAAGAAGTTAATGATTAGTAATCAGATCCATACCTGTTTAAATACAGATTATAATATCGGAGATTTTATAGCGGCTGAATTAAGTAAGACGGGGCTGGTGCAGTGAACTTCTTATCCCTCTTAACTGCGACATATCCAGCCATGTTTGGTTTGTTGCCAGTTGCAATCGGTGGTTTATTCTATGCCTATCTCAGATTCGGTAAAGCACGACAATCTTTAGTCCCTTCTTTGATCTTAATGCCTGAGTTTAGCGAGAAGACCTCTGGGAAAACTAAATTGCATCTCCCTCTCCGATTTTTTCTCGAGCTTTTAGCGGCTTTGTTGCTCTTCCTCGCATTGACGCGACCGTTTTTAAAGGATTCAGGGCAACGTATCGCTGTAGTTATAGATAATTCTCTTAGTATGTCAGCGGTTAGCGATTCTGGAAAAAGTGTTCTTCAGGAGGGGATTGCGCTCTTGGTAGATCGGTTGAGTGCTACTGATATTTTGACTCAATTTGCTCTATTCAAATCATCTCCATCTCTGACTATGGTGGAAGATAACCTCTCGTTTGGTCAGATGATAGATCGAGTTGTGAATATTAAAGTAACCTCTCTTGGGTCTGATCTAACCCGTACTTTGCAGGGGGTTGTTGAGCGCGGAGGGTATGACAAGATCTTTCTCCTTACTGATCTTCAGCCAGAAGGAGTCGCAGCTAATGTCGAGGTGTTGTCTGTCGGCAACGCTAGCTTCTCTAATGTAGCTATTACAGAGGTTTCACAAGAGAAAGGAGCTGAAGATCGAATAATTAGGGTTTCACTTCAGAGATTCTCTTCTAGCAAAGAAGCGACCACTGAT
>CAZTER010000283.1:0-3623 GCA_964612045.1 uncultured Bdellovibrionales bacterium | reverse complement strand
TTCTCTACAAATGCAGCTTGCTTTGGGACAAGGATTATCGGAATTAAGCGTCGTGGAGTTATATCTTTAAGATCTTCGTAGCTATCAATTCTAACCTGAAACGGTTCCTGAAATTGAACAAATTTAATCGCTTCTCGAGATTCAAATGCCAAGCGATATCCTATCCAATAGTTGGTCTCAACTAACTTATAATCACGTTCCTTTAGCCAACTAATTAATCGTGAATGATCCGCAGCAGCTCTCTGATTAAACGCCACATATGGTTGACCAGGAACAGCCCGTCCTCCTGCATAAGATGAAGCAAGATTAGACAACATCACAACGCTCAAGATAATTAATCCTAAAGCGCGGTTTAAGCGCAGGATATAAACAATCGCATCTGCTACTAGAACAAATAACGGAAGATAGATCGGAAGAAGGTAACGAGGTGCAGTAACAAGATGACCAAAATTACTTGAGATGAAGGCTCCTATAGCCGTTGCTATTATTCCCCACATCAAAGATCTTTGTAGAAACTTAAACCAAAGGTCCTGATTTTTTTCTGATAATCTCACCTTAGGAACTAAGAGGTATAAGGAAATAATCAGTAATATTCCAAAGACCGCTGATAGTACAAAAGTAGACTGGAACCAAGAGTCCTCCATCTGCCAGAATCTCTTTGCTCCCACCAACATAGGAAGTGATATATTGAATGTTCCGATAAAGTGCTTCCCCATCTCCTCAGAAGTTGCACGACCAAAGATTCCGAAAGATGCCCAGTTGTTCTGAAGGTTGTAGATCCAAAATGGGAGAGAACCTACAATCGCACTTAAGATTCCAATAACGCCATGAAATAATATACGAGTAAAAGTAATTCGCTTAACTAATAGATGCAGAAGCATCAAAGCAGAGAGCGGAGCAATTAGATAGATAATCTGGTTATTAATCCACCAACCAACTCCAAGAACAAAAGCAATGGCAGCAGTTCTTAATGGATTAGGCGCAGAGGCCTTAAACCAATCAATTGATAACCAGACTCCAACACCAATTAGAAATATAACCTCAATAAAACCACCTCGTGCCATTGAACTCCAAATAACCAACGGCGATGGTGGAATGGCCCATAACAAGGCAGCAACCCTTCCTGCTCCAACTCCTGCCAAGCGAGCAGCGATAGAATATATCAACGGAGTAATCGCGACTGAAAACAGTAACGGGGTAAGTTTTAAAACAACTTCAGATATTCCAAATAGCTTAAACATGAGGGCAACAGATAATGGTTCAAGCGAACCCATGTAGTGTTGTCCATAATAGAAAGTAGGAATTTCTCCCCCTTCAATTATATGCTTAGCCATTAAACCAACTATCGCTTCGTCTGAATCAATTATGAACCGACTTGCGATCAACAGATCTAGTCTGAGAACCGCAGCTAATATAGTTAACAGCATAACGATCGAGATATCAGATCTAACCTTCATAAGAACTCTATAAGCCTAAAATCTTTGAGGCTTGAGCATAAGCCTCCATGGTAGTTTGACCGGTTCTTTCCCATGTAAAATGCCGTGCATGCAACCGCCCTATATCTCCTAGCTCACGACACTTATCAGGAGATTGTAACAATCCCAAGATCTCTTCTGCTATCTGGTCTGGATCATTTGGATCTACATAGATAGCGGCACTTCCTAATACCTCCGGCATACATGAGGTATTTGAACTGATAACAGGTAATCCCGCTGCCATCGCCTCAAGCGGCGGCAACCCAAAACCTTCATACAAACTTGGAAATAGAAAGAGTGTGCTTATAGAATAGATCTGAAAGAGATCCTCGTCTGGAACGAACCCTGGACAGATAACATCCTCCCCTATTCCTAAACGATCAATCTCTCGTTGCAGAATTGGATATTGCTTATCACTCTGGATCCGTCCAGCCATAACGAAAACCGGTCGCTTATCACTATCTACTTTACCTAACACTTTATGTAGTGCCTGAACCGCCACTAAGATATTTTTTCGTGGATCAATCCCACCGACATAAAGAATAATTGGACGATCTGCTGGAATCTTATAGCGAGCTCGAAGTGTTGCCTCTTCCTCTTTTAGAGCCGATTTAAAGAAACGATCATCAACTCCAAGTGGAGTAACAGCTATCCGATCATACGGAATACCAAGAATTCGATGAACATCATGTGCCGTATTCTCACTGATTGCCAAGACAAAGGAAGCCCCTTTTATGGCGCGAATCTCTAGCCAACGCGCAAAATGGAACCTCCAGTTTCCTCGCTCTGGGGCATAGATATCTTTAAGGATAAGAGGAATAAGATCGAGCACAGTTACAACATAAGGCTTAAAGCTCCAGGATGGAGCATCCATATGAGCTGGGAAGTGAACAAAATTAAGGTGACTTGATGCCCCGAAAGAGAGCTGTAATGGGAAAAGTATCTGCTGACGAACTGTATTAACTCCAGCTGGAAGAGCTGCTAAGAAAGGTTTTACGATCTTACCGGAGAAGAAGGTCGTATGATCAAAGTACTCGATAGCAGATCGCCCATCATAAGATACTCTTTTGATCTGATCAAAATAACCACGTAGCTCACGAACATATCGCCCAATTCCACGATGAGCATGCGCCTTGAATGCTGGATCTAATGCGCTGATATCGAAACCGATCTTAACCACCGAACTGTCCTACCGACTAAATGTCGACAAATATAGTTTAACCATATGAAATTACAACCATATCGGCATCCTCTCAAGATTAGTAATATTTCTTGTTAGCTAGCTCACTTTTCTCTTGAGTATCAGCATCTACCAAGTGTACTTTTTAAAAGTTGTTGTTGATTGGAGTAGTACCCATGCTTGTCCTAGATGCGACCCTAGATCCAGCCCAAGATCTTAGAGCCCCCCTAAAGCCTTCCTTCCTCGAAAAACGTGCGATTATTAACGAACTAATAGAACAACGCGATTATTCTAACTGGGAGGTCTCATATGATCACACGAGGAATCTATCGACGGCGAAACTCACTACAAATCGTGGCATCTACACCCTTACCAAACTTGCAGACTCCTGCTCTCTTCTTTTGACACATGAAGATAGAATTACGGATCTGCATGAGATCCTCGAAAATAAAGGGATAGGAAAAGAGCTTCTAGAGCTAATCGAAACAGTTCAAAGTGCTGGCTTAAAAGAAAGGGAGCTGTTTAACAACCTACCAACTCTTTGCAAGGAAGAGGTTCACTTTACTCCAAGAAAGAATCAGGGATGGCACCTTACGTTCAGCGGAGACGCATATCTCGATTATAGATGTGAGGATCTTGGTATCCAGATATCATGTGCAGATCCTAAAAATGCACCAGGCGAATATTCGATTAAGTTACAAGTTATTCCGAGCTTGATCTGGAGGGATCAGACCACAGAGATCCCATGGAGAGATCTCACAGAGGAAGCAAAAGCTATTCCACAGATCGATTCCGCAATTAAAGAACTACTAGGGCGAGTAGAAGAGAGTTAAAATAGGGACGTTTGTTCTCGCTAAGAACTTTTATTTTTCACCATAGTTTTCATTATTGATTCGCGATTAGTCTTGCTTCGGGGACTTTAGTCCCCGCTCCACGGAAAAGAATTCTTAATTCTATTTATTCAAGTT
>CAZTER010000282.1:0-3640 GCA_964612045.1 uncultured Bdellovibrionales bacterium | reverse complement strand
ACATGCGGCAACTGGACCTCTATTAGATCTGATGCGTGGAGATCTAACCATTAGTGAGATTGTTTCAAAATGTAGTCATATTGGAGCGACAAGTGAGATTGTCGAAGAGATCGTAAAAGCTCTAGATAGTAATCTCTTATTAGAAAACGAGAACTTCGCGACAAGAGCCTTAGAGATTCGACAGACCTTTAATGAATGCAGAATACGTCCTGCTGCGCTAGCAGGGCTAGCATATCCGAAAGAACCTGAGGATCTAAAAAAAGAAGTTAACAGTTACCTCGAAACCACCAAAGCTGAAGGACGAAAAGAAGAAAAAAGAGTTATCGGATTAATATCTCCACATATTGATTACCGTCGTGGACATAAAACTTACGGAGCAGCGTGGAGACATGTTATCCAAGAGCAACCTGAGATCTTCATAGTCCTCGGCACCTCTCATCAATACAGCGAGACACTATTCCTATTAAGCAGGAAAGATTTCTCCTCTCCTCTTGGTACTCATAGAAACGATCTCGAGATACTATCTTCAATTGAGGAGAGCTATGGCAAAGAGCGTAGCTACACCTCTGAATTTCTACACAAGCAGGAACATTCCATAGAATTACAACTTCCTTTCATCACGACTATAAATTCCAACTCTATTGTAGTTCCGATCCTTGTTGGCTCTTTTCATGAGATGATCGGTTCCGGCAAATACCCAGATGAGATCCAGGAGTACCAGGATTTCATAAATGGTCTAGTCAATGCAGTAAGAAAACTCCAACTCAACAATCGACGCTTTTGTATCGTCGGTGGAATCGACATGGCTCATGTCGGACCAGTATTCGGCGATAAATCCCCCCTTAGCAAAGAACAGATGCAACTGGTTGCCCATGAAGATATGAACTATATCTCTGCAATTGAATCACAGGACAAAGGAGCTTTATTTAGAAACATCGCAAAAGATGGAGATGCAAGACGAGTGTGCGGATACCCATCTGCTTACACAATGATCGATCTCTTTGATCGATTAGGGATTAAATATTCCGCGACTCTACATGACTACAGACAATCCGTAGATTTTGAAGGTGGATGCGCTGTAACGTTTGCTGGCATGAGCCTTCACATATAGATTACTTGATAAAGCTGCTTCAGGTAGCAGGACGTAATCTTTTCAGCTCCAGATCTGGGGCTATATACATATAATATTGAGCTAATCCCTTTATATATTGGCTAACGAAATCTACCATTTATTATACGAGACTCCTCAATTTCGGCCTTAATAATCTATATTTTCAATATGTTATGCATCAACCTCAAGTGTTTTATCCATTAAAACCACTTAAAAATATGGAAGCAACTCAAAACTAGAACAGGACTATAGGGTGAATATGCTGCACGTAAGTAGTGGCTATGCTAAACTTCACGAGGTAACTGAGATGGAAAATAATAATACTGAAAAAGATTTCTTCGATAAGTTCGGACTAGAAGTAACTTCTGGAGAAGTAGAGATCGGCAAAACCTATCCAATCTACGGAATGATTACAAAGATCCTCTCAGATGAACCAGGAAATGTAATAGTTGAGATTAATTTTTCAATTAGAGCTTCTATGCAGATTCCAGACTCAACTAAGATTGAGCTCTTAAAGGAAAGAGCTTTTGAGCCAGGTATCTTCGTCTCAACAGTAACTTCAAAAGAAGACGGAGTAGCTGTAGATTGTTCAACCGTAGTATTTGGAAAGAAACAGAACTACGCGGCCTAAAAAGATCTTTTATCTCCAATGAAAGTTTAGCAGCCCGGACAGTGTCCGGGCTTTTTTTATATCTAGACTTTTCTACCTAAAAATCTCTTTACACCTAAAAAGTCGAAAAAATTTTCCTGTTTAGACTTTTTGCCCTGAACGCTGCAATGCGCTATCGTTAGCCTCCGAATAATCTTCCCTTTAATATTAGGGAATAAATGGATAAAAACGATGAACGAAACTTCTACTAAAGCTCCAACCTCGGTGAAGAAAGAAGCTCTCTCTTTTATAAAAACGATCATTATATTTCTTGCTGCTGCTCTTATCTTACGAGCCTCGGTAGTAGAAGCGTTTAAGATCCCATCTGGATCGATGATTCCAACCCTTAGAATTGGTGACTACATCTTAGTTAGCAAACTTACCTATGGATTACGTTTGCCACTATTCTCTCAGACAGTTTATCAATTCTCAGAACCAAAACGTGGCGAAATCGTCGTCTTTGTTAGACCTGATGATCCTGACACCTTTGAAAATGAAGAGAATACAAATGTTATCAAGCGCGTCCTCGGAGTAGCTGGTGATACGGTAGAAGTTAAAGGAGCTCAATTATTTCTAAATGGGGCACCACTCGCAGAGAGCTATGCTCGGTGGCAAGAAGGTGGAATTGCAGAGGGGAATTTTGGTCCAGTTACTGTTCCTGCTGGACATGTGCTCTTACTTGGTGACAATAGAGATCACTCTAAAGATTCTCGTTTCTGGCCAGATCCATTCCTTCCTATCTCAAGGATCAAGGGACGCGCATTAATTATATACTGGTCATGGGACTCCCTCTCAAGAATCGGAAATCTGATAAGGTAAATATAGGATTCTGTATGGATCTTCAGTTACCTCACTCCACAATTATTGAGGTTAGCGGAAAACATGCTGCTCAATATCTCCACAACAGATTATCAAACAATATTAAATCTCTATCAGTAAAACAGGGCTGCTCTGCATGTGCATTATCTCCTACAGGAAAGATCGAGGGGCTTTTTCACATTCTTAGAGTAACAGAAAATACCTTCATCGCTCTATCTATATGCGGAGAGAAAGAGAAGACCTTAGCGCAGCTAAAACGTTTCTTAATAGCTGAACAGGTTCAGTTTAAAGATCTATCACAGACTCACACTTTATCGTTAATAGCTGATGATAAAACTTGGCCTGTGAAAGAGCTTTTATCGCCTGAGACATTTTCAGTTATACAGGATAAATCTCAAGCGATAGCAAAGATTGCAGAGGATCTAACCTTAGTCCTATCAGAGAATAAATCACCTCTCACACTTACAGCTCAGGATAATCAATTAGATAAGTTACGATTCCTAAGACCATTTCCAGAGATTGGTATTGATTTAGATAGTCAGATCATTCCTCAAGAGTGTGGTTTAAGTGGGACTATCTCATTCAACAAGGGATGCTATGTTGGTCAAGAGGTAGTGGCAAAGATCGATGCTCTTGGCAAAGCCCCCCGACAACTCTCGGTAATTCGAGTGAACACAACTCCATCTACTCCTGCTCTTCCTATAATTATTAAAGGAGCAGAGAGCGCAAAGCAGATCGGCAAGACAGGACTAACCTTAAACCAAAGCACCCCCTTGATATTTGGCATGTTAAGAGCCGGCGAGGTTGCTATATCTGGAGAGGTTTATATCCAGGATAAAGAAGATAGGCTCATAGGTGGTGAGGTTGTATGGCTCGCCCCTAGTGCATTATAAATAGCCAGCTCTACTTTAAGGAATCTGTAACCCTTGCAATTTAGACCTGTTGTTGGGATACACTGATGCTTAGTTGTAATGTTCAGCCAGGATATTTAGCTGAAAAATTCGACAAAAATATAAGGGAGCAAAGATGACTGATAAGCTAAAACAGTACCAGATCAACTT
>CAZTER010000281.1:0-3645 GCA_964612045.1 uncultured Bdellovibrionales bacterium | reverse complement strand
TTTTCTCCCTTTGGTTCAAGGATCTGATCAACATCATCCAGCTCATCAAGATCTCCAAGCTCTGAATCTTCATTCGATTCTTTACTTTCAAGAGCAGGACTAAATGGATCCTTTGACTCAACACTCTCTGAACTATCCTCTAACTCTTCAATATAGTCTGCTAGTGGATCATCTTCTTTATCGGTATTAGCGCTGGCTTTCACTGCAACTGGTGGTGGTGCACTTGGCGGAGTTGAAGTAGTAGCGCTTGAAGATGTATGTTCTTCTCTTAATGCCTTTACTGCATTTGATAGATCACTCTTCGGCTCAGACGATGTTCTTTGACGAACTCTACTGCCGTTTCTCTTACCTTCATCTGCAGAATCAGAGGAAGAAGTTGCTTCTAGTGAGGCGCCACACATCCTACATTTGGTTGAAATTGCCGGAACCAAACTTCTGCACGACGGACAACGTACGAAGGTTAATTCAGTGCTATCGTTAGCCATGGGACGCTCCTTTCCTCAAAAAACCACCTCTTCACCGTATAAAGACCGGTAAAAGTAAGGCAAAAACCACTGCTACAACTAGAATTAGAAGTAGACAGAAAACCATAAACAAAAGCCGCCCGATCGGGTCCGCTCGTTTAAACATATCGGCAAACGTACGAAAAATCCCGAGAGGATGTTTCACTCTTTCTACAATTCTATTTCCAAAAATCTGTACAGTTAGAAGTCTCTGTCTCTCCTTATCTTGAGAATTTTCAGTTCTTCCAACTACTTCGCCATTATTAAGCGCAGTTGAACTTGGCATCCCAACTGAGAACCAAGAAATCAAACCTTGTTCTTGTTCTGCTGTTGAGCATACTCCGATGACTACTCCTTCACCCAAATCAACAACTGACCCATCAACTACGATACTCTTTCTTTCACTATTTTTGATCAGTTCACCATTAACCTTTGTTCCATTTGTACTTGTATCAATGACATCCATAGTGCTGGTGGATGGAAATGATATCGTACAGTGCCTACGTGAAATATGTGGTGCTCCTATCCATAAATCACTAGTAGGATCTCTCCCAACAACTATCTTTGAACCGGCTCCAAATATAATTCGTGTTGGTCTTACAAGATCTGAGAGAGCAATTAGAGCTGGAAATTGTACATGAGTCTCTTGAATAGCTCCCCTCTGATAGCTATCAACCTCTCCCTTTAGATCTAGTGATGACTTTGCACACCTCAATGTAGTTGATCTACCAAGCTTAACTCTAGCTCCAGCCGGAACATTTAATCGACCACTGATCTGTTGTTCATTTACAAATGTTCCATTAGTAGAACCAAGATCTTCGATCCAAAATTCACCACGCTCGAAACCGATCCTGGCATGTTTATTAGATACGTCAGGTGCATCAACACGCACAGCGCAACGATTGGAACGCCCAGTCAATACACTAGTATTTTCATGAAATGAGATCGTAGCTTCTGGATAGTCCTCTATCTGAACTGCTGGATAGATTGGGGTTGGTAGTTCTGCTGCTAAACGCAATATCCGAACTCCGGCTTTATCTGGAGCTTCTTGCTCCTTCGGCTGAAGATCAATATCCAAAGCTGTAATATGAAGACGTATAGAACCAAGATTAAGCGAGGCAGATCCATTATGGGCTCCCTCTATCTCTACTACAGATTCAGTTACTGCATCAGGAAGCGGGATCTTTTTTATTGAAAAGCGCTGCCCTAATCCCCGAATAATCTGAATTTGAAATGGGAAGTTGGCTAGATCATCAATTACGATATTCGCGTTATCAGAGGCCCCTAAAGTAACGACAGGACGTCTTACCAGCATACTTTCTGGTCTAGATACCCCATCATTAAAACCTATCTCTAACGCGAACATATATTAATGTTTATGGTTAAATTCTTACACGAAATATCCCTAGCTAAGAGCTCTATCCAGCGCTCCTCTATACAACTCTTAGCTCTCTGGATGTAAACCATTAGGATGATATCAATATTAAGAGATCTGATGTAGTCACTCAGATGCTAAAATCTCAGTATTAATTAATAAATTCAATATATAACACCATCTCAGCCGAAAGAGCCTATCATCAACTTCCTTTTCATTAAATTTATTACTATCACCTCTTTTATGTTGAAGCTCTCTCAGGTATGAGCTCATCTTACCGTATTGTCTAAAGAAAAGAGGCTTATGACTCAAGCTAGCTCTAAAAAAATTCTAATTATCGATGATGACGTAACTGCTCTAGATATTGTTGATTTCTTATTTGAAGAGAAAGGTTTCGAAGTAATCAGAAAAGCTGATGGCGTTTCAGCTCTTGAGAGTATTGATGGACTAGATCCTGATATTGTCTTAATCGATCTAATGATGCCACGCATGAATGGCCAAGACACAGTTCGTCAAATGCGTAAGTTAGGATATGAGTTCCCTATTATTGCTTTTACTGCACTTGATGACCCAGATGTTCATCAGGAAGCAATCGATGCTGGATGCAATCTCGTTCTTACTAAGCCGTGCAAACCAAGTATTTTAGTTCAGAAAGTTCAGGGATTAATGAAGTAAAGTTTTCTAGAGAAATATCTCTCTGTTACCTACATCTTTAATTATCTTTCAAAACTAATCAGGCATCACTTCGAAACGGAGAAATACATCTCCTATGATGACCTCATCCCCATTTCTAAGTTTAACGACCTCTCGATCTGCTAATCTGGCACTACGATTTACAAATGTGCCGTTCAAGCTACCGATATCACGAATAGTAACGATATCACCACGACGCTCGATTAAAGCATGTCGTCTACTTATCTTGGCTTCTGAGTCGACCTCATCAAGGTCAACCTGCGGAATAATATTTGTTTCTTTATCTGTCCGACCAATAAGATTTTCACCTTCCCTGATTAGGTAAGCTCTTCCAGAGCTAGCACCACGAGTAATCACCAACTGATATAAAGCCACTCAATCCTCCTAGAACTACCTATCGTTCTCTATATCGGCCTAACTACGGCTCCGGGCAAGAGTGAAATTCAGTCAAACCAAAAAGATAACATATTGATTTTAAAGAAAAATATTCTATTTGTTAATAAAACGTTATTTTTATGAACTCAATGGTACCGCTGAAGACTCTATATAGGTATAATCAGGTGTCCAGTTTTTTTATTTTTGGACCTTTATACTTTGAATATCAACGCTGAAAGAGATCAGTCCCTACGATTTTGCTCCTTAACGGATAGCACAGGGCGTTCTCTGTTCCAGCTTCCTCTGCCACTTCCTTCGAGTTTTGGATTTAGAGAGAAAGCATACTCCTATCTTAGTTGGAACACATTCTCACCAGGTTTGGTTCATGTTGATGGCACTCTAAGTGAAAGGTCCCTTGAAGGGGATAGATTCCATGGAAGAACGTCGAATGTTGATCAATACCGCGCACGCGGAAGAGTGTCGCATAGCTATCACAGAGGGTCACAACCTTCTTGAGCTAGAGATTGAATCTCAGGTAGTTCAAAAATTAAAAGGCAACGTATACAAAGCCAAGATATCGCGAATAGAACCGAGCTTACAGGCCGCGTTCGTAGATATCGGATCGCAGCGCAATGGATTCCTTCAGATAAATGATATTCATCCAGCCTATTTTAAAAATAGACGAGGAGAAGGACGTGT
>CAZTER010000280.1:0-3651 GCA_964612045.1 uncultured Bdellovibrionales bacterium | reverse complement strand
AAGTGAGATAATTCTTGCTGTCACCGACCCACGATTCCACTGCTCTAGATGTGATCATGTTTTCAGTCAGACAAACTATTATACACATAAAATGTCTGCTATTGAGGTTCAAAAAGATCGAGCCCTGAATGAGACAATAAATAGCGCGCCCTCATCTGAGCCTAGTTTTGCTGAAGGAATAGTCGCTGTGCGAAGAGGAGTTTCGACCTCTCAAGGGGTTAACCAGACAAGCCCTAGCGTCAATCCACTACAGATACCACGAGGATGGGATGATTCACTTTTAGCTCGCCCGCCAAGGGAAATGGAAAGCTATGTAGAACCAGAGTATCCAACCGGAGTTAATATAGCTCCCCTTTCAGAGCTTCCACGTATCGATACATCTGGGGTTTTAAGCTCCTATACACCAGAACACCTACTTGGCTCAGTAGACAACCTTGCGTTAAAAAATACTGAAGTAAAAATAGATAACAAAACAACGAAGGGGCGATTATCCTTACTTGGAAAGTCCAAGAAAACTCAAAAAGATCTCTCTCTAGACTCAACAGCCATTACAAAAAATAGTTCGCGAAAAAACATTCCGGGTAAGTATAGCAAGTTGACCCTTGGTGGAATTATTGCAAGTGAGTCTCCTTGGAAAGCAGTAGCTATGCCAGTTGGAGTATTTTTTGTAGTTCTAGTCTTAATTGCAGCATCACTCAGACTATCTACTGCATTTGCTAGTGGATTTTCAGCAATAACATTACCAGGAGCAGTACAACCAAGCCCTTCAGGATTGGTTATAAGATCAGCTAACTACTCTCGCGTTACCTTAGATGGTGGTCAGGTAATTGGTGTTATTTCGGGATCAATTACAAATAGAGGTGGTGAATCTGTTCAACAAGTCCTTATCGAAGGATCTCTTTTCGATAGTGCTGGTAAACTAATTAAATCGACTATCTCTCCAGCGGAGTCTCAGCTTACAAAAACAAAGATAAAAACACTTACAGTTGATCTATTAAAAGATATTCAAGGAGCAAAAACTTCCAGGAAAGATTCCTTACATCCTGGAGAAACTCAGAATTTTACAATTGCATTCCTTGATGGTGAGCACAAAAAAGCTCGACATTACTCTACTAGAGTCTACGCAGTAAAAGGCGTATCTAGATAAAGAATCTAGTTACCTTTATTACTCTCTCCTTCCTTAGGTTGCTCTGGCTTCGGTGTTACATCAATAGCGCTTCCTTCCTTATAAGAAGAACGGAAGTTACTAATCGCTTTGCCTAATCCTGAGCCAAGCTCTGGCAATCTCTTAGTTCCAAAAAGGAGAACAATCACCAAGGCACAGATAGCTAATTCAAGAGGACTTAAACCAAACATTAGAGATCTCCAAAAACATACTACGCAACAAATCTCTCCACCAACATCACTCAAAAGCTACAAAAATATACTCTTTGGTTGAGATCAAGCAAAAGTGCGCGTTACAGCGCTTTATGATACCATTTTTAAGATCAACTAAAAGGGTATTCCCGAGATTTATCGATAGATGGCGCAGATAACTCCGTTTTCATCTCAGATTTCCGAAAGCTATCGGTCCTTTATACCGGGCCTAATAACCTCACTCGTCATTCATATCATCCTATTTTGGTACCTTTTTTCAGGAATGATTAAGACACGATTGGAGATTGAAGCTCCTATTATGGTCTCATTTGACCAATTTATGCCTGCTCAAAGACAAGAGAAAATAGTATCCCCTCCAGATCAGGGAGAAAAGATCCCACCGAAGCAAACTGATCTTAGCTCAGATAAGGACAACACCGTTATTCGTGAACAGATCCAACGTGGCCTACCGGATGCTGGAAATTCTATTTCAAGCGAGACTAATAGAATCTCTCTTAGTAAACCACAGGCTCAAAACGAAAATAGACCTCAAGAAAGCTCTAAACCTGCTACAGAGTCAGACCAGCCAGAAAAAGTACAAAAGAAACTCTCTGATGGAGACCTTTTCCTAGATCAGAAAACTCTCTCTAAAAACTTCAAGGTTGCTCCACCTCAAAACAAAGCTGTTGAGAGTGAGTCAAAAATTGTAAATAGAAATCAGAGCTATAAACCGTTCTCACGTCCCTCTGGAAGTGGTGCTAGATTTTTAGGGAATTATGGCTCTGCAGATTATCTTCCGAATCTTCCAGATGGAGATATTACCCTATTAAATGCCAAGGCAAATCAATTCGCGGTTTTTGTACGAAGAGTAGCAACTCAAGTATTTACTCAATTGAGACTACAAGGCTGGGAAGTCTTGCGTAGTGCCGATATAAACTCAGCATCAAGAGATACAATTGTAAGAGCTATACTGAATCACAAAGGAAATTTAATTAGAGTTGTAGCTGAAAATTCATCTGGTAGTATGAAATTTGATAACCTTGTTCGACAAGCAGCAGAGCGTGGAGCAACAGATCCTCACCCTCCTCCTGGCGCTATTTCAGCAGATGGAACTATTCAATTTATCTTTCAAGCACGAAGTTGGAGTGAGCCTTTTCCAGAACCTAGAACTGGGATGATGATGGAACGCCGATGGTTACTATTGGGAACAGGTCTTGAATAGAAACGGATTAGTTAAATAACTCTTTTAAAAACGAAATAAGAGCCACGCTGTTTATCGTTTTTGGTAATACAATTTGACGATTCTGTGCTGCAGCTCCACTAGCTAGTAAACTTGATATTACTTCTGCAGACTTACTATCTGAGGAGACTTCACTTATAAGCCCTCCTCTATACGGAGCAGTTAACACCATAATGTTCTGTAATAATGGGGCTTTTCTACTCTGAGCAATTTGCGGAGTGAATGTATCTAAAATTCCCATGAGAACTGGATTTATGCCTGCTGAAGAATCATAAGTAGGTTGCCCTACGATCCCACCCTTTGCCTGAACTAAGTGATGGAATCTTTCAGTCTCTTTTAATAGTGAGGCAAGAGAGATATCTCCATCTAGATTAACAGATTGATCGACCATCTTCGCCATTTCAGAGTTTGCTCGCCTAATAGCTATATGGAGTAAGGCATGTGTGGCTGCAAACTGTGGCTTACCTAGCGATCCTCTCTCTAATTCATCAAGAGAGATCTGTCGACCCGTTCGCGCTAAACCTAAAAGTCCCTCTGACTCCTTTAGTATCTGCACAAGGTGCTTATTTCCCATCGGAGTTTCTATTGAGGTTGAATCCGTAAATTTTTTCGATGTAAGAGAGTTAACTAATGAGGAAATATTAGTTGAAGCAATCTCCTGCTTACCAGAAAGAGAGAAGATTGCTGTAGTTGTATTACTGCCAGTCATGTCAGTTAAAGCCCCTCTCTCTACTACTCGATCTACTCCTGCAGCCTCTCCGAAGCTAGCTAGTGAAAGTGTAACTATTGCGGCCACAGTTGATAAAGTGGGTACTGATGTCTTCATACTCGACTACCTTGAATACTCAGAGATACTTTTTCTAATCACCGCAGTAAGTTATGCCGAAAAACATAATAACGTGCCATGTTGCAATTCGATGCTTAAATCTAAGTAGAGCAAATAAAGCTATCTTATTATAAGTATTCAATAATTAAATATTATCTTACTTCTTTGAAGTTGCTTTTGGACGAGGAGTCGGAGTTCGACTACTCGACTTAGGTGTTTTAGTCGCCTT
>CAZTER010000279.1:0-3658 GCA_964612045.1 uncultured Bdellovibrionales bacterium | reverse complement strand
CTTGAAACTATTAGCGAACTCACTCCTTGTTGAACGTTGCTTATCAGCAAAAAATGGAGACACGAAGATCGCGCCTTTTAACAAAGTGCGGCCATTTGCGATATGACTTGGATTATCCCAATTTCCCAAACCTAAAGCTCTAAATGTTCCCCTCCTACTCTCTGGGATTGCTGCTAATATATCAGCAGCGACCTGACTATTATCAACAAAAAGAACACCATCAACTATAGATTCACTCAATTGATCTGCTACTCGTAAAGCTGACTCATTTGATGCGCGTATGTTTACAATTTCAGAAGAAACAACAACTCCTAATTGGCTCGCTCGTCGCCTTGCTAAATCACATACCTCAAGCAATGCAGAATCTTCAGAACACACTAGGGCTATAGATTTGATACCTGCGACATCTCGCGCATCTTCAAGGAGTGACTCAACCTGAGACTCAGCTGTTACTCCTAAACGAAAGACCCTTCCACCAGGGACAAAATCACTCCGCTTAGAGAGGGAGATCTGATAAATTCCTGATCCATCTACTACTTCACGAACAGCTTGTGCTTGCTCTGATATTATCGGCCCTATAATTACATTTACTTTATTGCGCTCAACTAAATTAATAGCTGCTTGGCTAGCACTTAGAGGGGAATCTCCACTATCCTCAACTACCAATTCAACATTAGATCTTCCCTGCAACGCGAGTTCCACACCGCCACGAGTTCTATTTCCTAAATTGGCGAACTTTCCACTTAGAGGGACTAACAGTCCTACCTTTATAGAAGCACCTGGAGCACTACTTGAAAGCGCTGACTCAACCTGATTCTCCGAACCAGCAACGACAACACCACGATCCGATCCAACTGCTTCCCGACGAGCTCGCTCTTTACCAACAGCTACTCGAATAACTAAATCATTCTGCCACTTATCTGAGATCTCATTCAGTTTATCCTGACTAATATTCGATAGACCGATCTCAACCTCATCTTCAATAATCTGCCTTACAATCTTACTGCCCTTTGCGCTCTCATATGCTCGACTAAACCAAGCTAAAGACTGATCAATGTCTCCGTACTCTCGATATGCAGCACCGAATAGTAGTCCCATCTTTGGTGATAACATATCAGGAGCGAGAGACATCTCACGACAATAAGAACTTAGAACTTCCAAAGATTTTCTTGGTTGATTAACTGAAAGATTTAATGCAGCCAATCTATAACTTACAGCAGCTCTATCTACTGGAGATAACTTCTGAGAAACGGCTGAAGAATATCTTGTTAAAGCACCCTGCCGATCTCCGTTAGAGAAAGCTCTATCTCCCTCTATAATAGATAGAGAAACTAGACTCTCCCCTTCTACTCCCTTTCCAAAATCCCAATTCTCCCACCACTTTTTATCAACTCTTGTTTGAACAGCAGTAGGTGAAGAAGATCTACGGTTAACTGCCGTTTGTCCTGAATATTTAATAGGGCGTGTGGAGCAACCAATTACTAAGAAGATTGCGAGGAATACTAAAATCCGAATAGCTCTGTAACTCATCCTATAACCTCAACTGCCACTATCTATGCTACGACCAGGGGATAGAAGCAACACAGTTTGTTTATCTTTCCTGATTAAGATTCTTAATGTTAGGCTTGAAGTGGCAATTATTTTCTGGAGATATATATGAGCCCCCTCAGTCTAACTATCAGAGTTCTTTTTTGTACAGTTAGCTTATCTATAGCCTTAGCTGGATGTACCTCTAGTGGAGATGATGACAAAAGTGGGGACTCAGGCCCTCAGCAGAACGCATGTGGGGTCCTCGGCCTAGCCTCTAAGATTATCAATGGGACTGCCTGCTCAACAAACAACTCTCCGGTTGTCCAACTCATCATAACCAACTCAGATGGCCAGAGCGGTCTATGTACCGGAACCATGATAGATCCCTCCTATGTCTTAACAGCAGCACACTGCTTTGAAGGGACCCTTCGCTCCGTTACTGTTATTGACAATAGCAATCAAATCCCTGCTCCAAAGGTATTTATTCACTCTGGATACCAACCAACAAGTGACAGAACTGCTCTAATCAACGATGTAGCTATAGTTCAATTATCAAGAGCTACATCATTACCAGTCATTCCTCTTATGACTTCTCGTGGAGTTGACAGCGGGAACATAATATCAATCTTTGGCTTTGGAAGAGATAACCAGGGAACTATACAGGTTCTACGAAGTGGTCAGATGGAAGTGGATGATGTGACTTCAAATCATATTAGCTCAACTTTTAATGATGAAGGAAGTAATACATGCTTCGGTGATTCAGGTGGTCCGGCTATCGCACTTAATGGAGATGGATCCCCAGGAATTGTTGGAATAACATCAACTGGAAGTAGATTTGATTGTCTTGCTGGAGACGTCAGTAAATTTACTAATGTTCAAGGCTCTTCTGTTCTTAGCTTCATTAAAACTGTAGTACCAAGCGCTGCTCAAAATTAAGATAGCGAATGACACAAGAGAATGAAGATATAAACATGACGGTCCAAGATCGGAGTGTTTCAATCACTCCGATCGGCCATCTAGCTCGACCAATCACAATCCTAATTAACTATAGAGTAATAGGACTCTCTCTATCAATTTTAACAGCAGCGCTATCAATAGTTGGACTATGGCAACTTGAACAGATCTCTAGAGATAGCATTATCGACATATGCATAGCTGGAGATGTTCCAGTCAGAGCTGAGCGTATCCTTCTAAAACTTGCTCTCATCCTGTGTTGGATCCCAGCACTCCCACTCCTAGCTACAGCCGCACTTTTTCCACTTAGAGTCATATTTAGATTTGGAGAGGTTACACTATCTCACTGCATCACTGAGTTTCCTGGAGCATTTAGAAGTGCAGTCCAAGGGATGTGGGCATCATGGCGAGCCCTCATTGCACTAACTATCCCGTTATTTTCAGTAATGATTTTAATTTCAGAAGCTAGAGACTCTAATAAACTACAAGCAGTTCTTCCTCCCCTTATATTAGTGGCAGCACTTCTATCAATAATTATTGTATGGAAGATAATCCTTCCTATCGTATCGATCCCCGTTGCTATTACGACAGACATACACCCTCATAGAGTTATACTCTCTGGGAATACTCTTCTTTTTGGAGGAAGAAGGATCGCCTGCTTAGTTATAGTCACATTACTCTTACTTACACTCGGACTATTCTTTAGCATTCTGACAGGAACATTAACTATTTTTGAGATTACTTCTCACCAAGCCATAATCGCACTTCTATCTGTTTTAGGATTAATAATCTGGTACCTAACTATGTTCTTAGCAATTCTTTGCCTGGATGCCACCGTTGCCAAAATAAGGCACGAACGTGGAGAAGCTAAATAAAGTCCATAGTACTTTCATTTTCAGATATTCCGACTATCGGAACATCTCTTTAACTTTATCGAAAAAACCTTTCTCTTCTCGATTCATCGCGTCGCTTTCAATCTTTGAGAGATCTTGCAACAGCTTTTTATGTGAGTCAGATAACTTGTGCGGAATATGAACCTTAACCTGAACGTGCAGGTCACCTCTACGCGAGCTACCTAAGACTGGGACACCTTTCTGCATTAATCTAAAGATCTTTCCAGATTCCGTCCCCGGAGGAATCTTTACAAGAGCCTCACCCTCAAGAGTTGGCGCTG
>CAZTER010000278.1:0-3664 GCA_964612045.1 uncultured Bdellovibrionales bacterium | reverse complement strand
TATGGATATTGCGGGGGGTGGATTTGAACCACCGACCTCCGGGTTATGAGCCCGACGAGCTACCAGGCTGCTCTACCCCGCGCCAAGGTTCCGCATAGTAACCTTGGCGCGGGGTAGAGTCAAGGAATCCATAAAAATTAAATAGTTATCAGTAAGTTGGTGAACAAACAGAACCTTCTCATGTGGATACTGTAAACGCCTCCTGCTATATATCACTAAGTTGAGATGCTTTGATGCTAAACAGAAAAGACGGTCAATGCTCATAACCTTGTGTCTTATAAGGGGGTGGGGTTGATCACAGGTCGCAGGGAGTTTCCCTGTGTTACTGTGAGGTCTTTTATGATTATATACAGAGTATCTCAGTAATTAATATTGAATGTAGTTACTCTCTTAGGTTTGATATGTCAGTTAAAAATTCCTTAAACAAAACTTCAATTATAGTTTCAACATTTATCTTTGTATCTCTTATTTTATTAAGTGGATGTCAGAGATCTAAATATCCAACTGCGCGAGTGGGTGAACCAAGTGGAGAAGGTGCACCATCATATCAAGCTGAGCCGAATAACGCTCCAGCTATTAAAACTCGTTAAGAACTATGGAGATCTTTGGAGAGATCCTGAAAAGGGGTCATGAGCAACTGGCTCTCTTTAGTCATCCTGAATCAGGCTTAAAAGCTATAGTAGCTATACATAATACAGTTCTTGGTCCAGCTCTTGGTGGATGTAGGATGAGATTGTATTCCTCTGAAGAGGAAGCGATTGAAGACTGTCTTAGATTAGCCGAGGGAATGACTTATAAAAGCTCGCTAGCCGGATTAGATCTCGGTGGTGGAAAGAGTTGTATAATAGCAGATCCAAAGTTGCAGGTTGGTAGGCGTGAACTATTTAGACAGTTTGGAATTGCCTTAAATGGATTAGCTGGAAGGTACGTTACTGCTGAAGATATGGGTACTTCAGTGGCTGATATGTCAGCAATTCGTGAAACTTCCAACTATGTAGCAGGTGGAGACCCAGAGTCTGGTGGATCAGGTGATCCATCGCCTTGGACAGCATTAGGTGTATTTGAAGGGATCAAGGCTGCTGTAGCTCATGCCTTTGGATCGGATAGCTTAAAAGCACGTAGAGTCGCTATCCAAGGTGTAGGAAACGTTGGTCGTCATTTAGCAAGGCTCCTATTTGAAGCTGGTGCTTCTTTAATTGTTACAGATTCTAACTCTGAATCCTGCCAAAGTGTTAAAAGTAATTATAGTGCTGAGGTAGCATCACTTGATGGTATTTATGATGTAGAGGCTGACGTCTTTGCTCCTTGTGCAGTCGGGCAAACCATCAATAAGGACACTATCCCTCGTTTGAAGGCTAAAATCATCGCTGGCGCAGCAAATAATCAGCTTAGTGATTCCTCAGTTTATTCTATGATTGAGGATAAAAATCTTATTTATTGCCCAGATTTTGCAATAAATGCTGGTGGTATAATCTCAGTTGGTGCGGAGTACCTCCCAGGTGGATGGAAACGTGATTGGGTAAATGGCAAGGCCGTTGCTATTGGAGCAACCGTTGCAAGAATCCTGAAAGAGAGCCGAGATCGAAAAGTATTCCCTGAAATAGTAGCGCTTGACCTGGCGCGTGAGCGGATTAAATTAGCTAGGAGATGAAACCTCCATTAGCAGATGTTCCTTTCAAATTAGTCTCTCGTTATCAGCCTCGAGGTGATCAGCCTGCTGCAATCAGAAATATGGTTGATAACCTTCAACAGGATCTTCCATACCAGACTCTTTTGGGGGTAACCGGCTCCGGAAAGACATTTACGATTGCAAATGTAATTGCTGCAACCAATCGTCCAGCCTTAGTCATGGCGCCTAATAAAACTCTTGCGGCACAGCTCTATTCTGAATTTAAAGAGTTTTTTCCTGACAACAGAGTGCGTTATTTTGTTAGCTATTATGATTACTATCAACCAGAAGCATATGTTCCATCTACAGATACGTTCATTGAGAAAGATGCTTCGATCAACGATGAGATTGATAAGCTTCGTCATAGCGCAACCCGTTCAATTTTAGAGTCTCGTGACACAATAATTGTTGCCAGTGTCAGTTGTATCTACGGGCTTGGAGCTCCCGAAGATTATTTTAATATGATGCTTTTTCTCGAGAAGGGGCAGGAGTTAGAGCGTGAGGTGGTTATTCAACGGCTTGTTTTGATGCAATACAAGCGATCCGATTTTGATTTCTCTCGTGGTACATTTCGTGTGCATGGAGAAACTATTGATATATTCCCTTCTGATGAAGATGCAAGAGCAATTCGTATATTGTTTTTTGGTGATGAAATAGAAAGGATTGCAGAGATAGATGCTCTTTCCGGAGCAACATTACGCGATCTCTCCTCGATGGCAGTTTATCCAGTTAGTCATTTCGTTACATCTAAAGATCGAATTGAGAAAGCGATAGTCGAAATAGAAAAAGAATTGAAGTGGAGACTCCCTCAACTTAGAAACTCCGGAAAAGTTCTCGAAGCTCAGAGACTTGAGCAACGTACCATGTACGATATCGAATTAATGCGCGAGATCGGATTTTGTCCAGGTATTGAGAATTACAGTAGACATATCGCTGGAAGAGAGGAAGGTGAGCGACCAACGACGTTGATCGATTACTTCCCTGAGGATTTTCTCCTGGTAATCGATGAAAGCCATGTTACAGTTTCTCAGATCGGTGGAATGTTCCGTGGAGATCGAGCTCGCAAAGAGAATCTAGTTGAGTATGGATTTCGTTTGCCCTCTGCTCTTGATAATCGTCCCTTAAATTTCGATGAATTTTGGGGCTCTGCACCACAAACAATATTTGTCTCTGCTACTCCTGGAGATTTTGAGCTCGAACGTAGTGGTGGCGTTGTTGTAGAGATGATTAATCGTCCAACAGGATTATTAGATCCTTCAGTTGATATTCGCCCTGCAACAAACCAAGTTGATGATCTTTTGGGAGAGATTCAAAAAACGATTGGAGATGGAGATCGAGTGTTGGTCTTAACTCTAACAAAGAAGATGGCTGAGGATCTCTCAGAATATTTACGTGAATTGGGGATTAAAAGTCGTTACCTACATTCAGATATCACCGCAATAGAACGTGTTGAGATCTTGCGAGGCTTAAGAAAGGGAGACTTTGATGTTTTGATCGGTATCAACCTTCTCAGAGAAGGACTGGATCTTGTTGAGGTTAGTCTGGTTGCGATTTTAGATGCAGATAAGGAAGGCTTTCTGCGATCTACACGCTCTTTAATCCAGATCATGGGAAGAGCGGCTCGTAATATCAAAGGGCGCGTCATCCTCTATGCTGATCGATCTACTAAATCAATGAATGAGGCTTTAGCGGAAACTGATCGTCGAAGGAAAATTCAAGCCAAATTTAACCAAGAAAATAACATTACTCCTCAATCAGCAAAAAGTGAGATCCAGCCTTCACTTGTTGAAGATAAACTCGAAGAGCTTAATACTCTTATTGTGCCGATAGGTGTGCCTCTTCCGCCTAAAGATGAAAAAGCTATTCCAGCTTACATTAATGAATTAAAGCGTCAGATGTTTGATGCTGCTGCAAAGCGTGAGTATGAACAGGCTGCTGCCATTAGAGACTTAATTGCAAAACTTCAGGAGAGACGGTTACTGACTGAGGGTAGTG
>CAZTER010000277.1:0-3671 GCA_964612045.1 uncultured Bdellovibrionales bacterium | reverse complement strand
TTTAATGCCCATGCTTTGATCCTCTTCTCCCGATTAATTTAGATGCCCTAACCCCCTAAGTCGCCTCAGAGATCTTACTACCCTTCTAGTGCCACTACTCCGAGAGACTGAACCCGAGTATTAGGCGCAATCTCTTGATGACTCATTACTGCGTAGCCAGGAACGAATCGCTCTACGAACCGCGACAATGCAGCGCGAATATGTGATGGAGCTAAGATTACTGGTGTCTGCCCCATCTCGATAAATTTCTCAGCCGCTTTTGAGAAACGCGATATCATTGCTTGAGCGATACCTGGCTCAAGAGAAAGATAGGATCCTTCATCACTCTGCTGGACTGCCTCCATCAATGCCCTTTCAAGAGTTGGTGAGAGAGATACTAATGGAAGCATTCCATCTGGCGTAAGATATTTCGCTGTGATGACGCGAGCTAAGCGACGTCTTACATACTCTGCAAGCTTCTCAGGATGTTTTATATTTGGAGCCCAATCTCCGATTGTTTCAAGAATTGTTTTCAGATCTCGAATTGATATTCCTTCTCTCAATAGACAAACTAATACTTGTTGAATCTGTCCTACTGTCATTACTGCTGGAACTAATTCCTCAACTAACTTTGGAGAATCTTTTGCTACTGTATCAAGAAGATACTGTGTCTCCTGTCTAGTTAACATCTCATGCATATGAGAACGAACTAACTCTGTTACATGAGTCGTAATAATTGTAGATGGATCAACTACTGTATAACCACAAAGCTGAGCACGCTCCTTATCAGTTTCAGGGATCCAAAGAGCATCTAAACCGAATGCTGGCTCTTTAGTTGGAATTCCATCCATTGGATTAGCTACAGTTCCAGGATCCATTGCCAACAAGTGATGTGATTTAATATCTCCAGAACCGACTGTCCCTGAACGTAGGAGGAAGCGATACTGTCCAGGTTTAATCCTTACATTATCGCGGATATGAATTGGAGGGACGATAAATCCATAATCCATCGCGAACTGACGTCTTAAGGAACGAATTCTCTCAACTAGATCTCCACTCTCAACTAAAGAAACTAACTCATAACCAACCTCAAGCTCTAAAGTATCCATCCCTAGTAGACCAGTAACTTCCTCTCTACTTCCAGGTTTTGGAGCATTTTCATCAGGTTTATCAGGTCCACCTAATTGTAAAAGTGAAGATTCTTCCTTCTTTACAGAACGTTTTTTCATCATGACTAAACCAGCGATTCCACCACCAAGAGCTAAGAATGGAATAGTCGGCAATCCTGGAAGGATCGCTAAAATACCGCAAAGAATACTTGTAATAACTAGCGGTTTCTCAGATTCAGATAGCTGTCCGATTACTTCAGAACCTAGATCTTCACCAGAAGCTGCTCTGGCTACGATAATACCAGCAGATGTCGAGATAATAATCGATGGGATCTGAGCAACTAATCCATCACCAACAGTAAGAATTGTAAATGTAGTTGCAGCTACCATCCAATCCATATCAAGCTGTACTACACCGATGAAAAATCCACCGATTATATTAATACCTGTAATAAATATTCCGGCGATGGCATCTCCGCTAACAAACTTAGCAGCACCATCCATAGATCCATAAAACTCTGATTCTCTTGATATATCCTTTCTACGTTGGCGAGCTTCATCTTCGTTGATTAATCCAGTGTTAAGATCTGAATCGATCGCCATCTGTTTACCTGGCATCGCGTCCAAGGTAAATCGAGCGGCGACTTCTGCAATTCTACTCGAACCTTTAGTAATAACTTTAAGGTTAACGATCGTAATTGCTAAGAAGATAACGACACCAATTGCAAAATTTCCACCAATAACAAATTCACCGAAAGCTTGAATAATCTCACCCGCAGCACTTAATCCTTCACTTCCATTCATTAAGATCAATCGAGTTGAAGCGATGTTTAAGGAAAGTCTAAATAGAGTGGTAATCAAAAGGATTGCTGGATAAGACGAGAACATCAACGGGCGATCGATATAGAGAGAAGAGAAAAGAACAACTAGTGAAATCGTTATATTTGTAGCTAACAGTAAATCTAGAAAGATCGTCGGCAGAGGAAATAACATTACGCCGATGATAATCGTCAATGCGACTGGGATTGCGGAGTGCTTCCACACTGGAACAGCTTTCTTCTCTCCTCCCTTAACTTGAGGAGCTACAGCTCTACCCTTTCCTTGTTTTTTAGCAACCATACAACTTACTACCTCCTAACTGAAACATTCTGTGTTCGACGTCCACCTCGAATTCGGTAAACGTATGCCAATACTTCAGCAACTGCTCTAAATAGATCTTTTGGAATAGTGGATCCGACTTCAACACTTGCATACAATGCACGCGCTAAAGGCTTACGCTCAAGCACAGGGATTCCGTTCTGACGAGCGATCTCTCTAATTCGAAGTGCCAAAAAGTTTTTTCCTTTAGCTACTACCGTTGGAGCTGCCATAGTATTTCGATCATAACGAAGTGCTACGGCATAATGAGTTGGGTTAGTTACAACGACATCTGCAGTAGGAACAGCTTCCTTTATCCTCTGCCAGATTCGCGACATTCCCTTTCTTCGTATTTCACGTTTTGTCTCTTCGTCACCATCGATTGATTTTCTTTCGTCTTTTACCTCTTCTTTCGTCATTTTATTCTGACGTAACCAATTCCACTTGCCATATACATAGTCAAAGATCGCAATCGCGATCATAATGTAAAGTATCTTCCAAAACAGCGCGTGCATTGCCTCTGTAGAAAATACGAAAAGTTGATTAATATGCATGTGCATCAATTGCACCATACTTGGAGCCCACTCCTTAAGTGAGTAATATCCAATCGGCAACATAATTGAGAGTTTTACGATTGCTTTTAAAGTATTAACTATTCCCTGAAGCGAAAAAACTCGCTTTATTCCATTAACTGGATGCATCTGAGAAAAGTTGAAATGAATGATCTTATCTTTTAGATTCCAGTTAGTCTGAATCATTACTGCAAGAGTTGCTACAACTGCCACGGCTAATGTCAAAACAAAGATAGGTGGAGCAACCAACTTAATAAGGGCAATAAAGCCCTCCTTAAGTGAAGCAGTGGTCATCGGCTCATTATTTGCGATTAATTGGAAGGAGCGAATAAAAACAACTTTGCATACATCAAATAACCAAGGACTAATTAATCCGAGTAATAGGAAACCACTTAAAAGAGTAAGTGTTTGCTCAATCTCAACAGAGTGATGAAGTGCGCCCTTCTTTCGTAGTTGCTCCATCCGCCGAGCGGTGGGCATTTCTGTGCGTTCTTCTGGTGTTGAATTCTCTGACATCCTGCCTATTCCACTTATTGCCTCTCATAAGCTTATTTGAGAGACACCTATCCGTAAGAGGAGAATAAGCAATCATTGTGCCGAGATAGCCATAAGCTATCTTATTGAAATTAAAGAACAAGAAAGGTTAAATCTCTGATGAATACTACAAAAAACTATCGTTAGTGCCATTTATTTGACATAGCTAGCTACGAAGCGTTGCATCCTTAAGTATTTTAATTATTTCAGACTCGATGCCCGCATAACGTTGCTCAACAAATGCCATTAACTCCGGCAAAGCTAAGAATGTAAGGATTAATCCAATTCCAATAGTAAGTGGAAAGCTTACGATAAATATATTCACAGTTGGAACTGCTTT
>CAZTER010000276.1:0-3673 GCA_964612045.1 uncultured Bdellovibrionales bacterium | reverse complement strand
CACCCATCCCATATAGAGCTTGTAATTCGAAGTTAGTTGGCTTTAGACCATAGCTTTCAGCCTTAATTACAGCATTAGAAAGGGAGCGAATATTGTGCGATCCAAAAGCAGGATAAATCCACTCTCTATTGCGTAGCATTATATCAGTTAATTTTTCATAGTTACGATCGGCTTGAAATTTCTTCATAAAAACTGGAGGTTCTAACCCGTTTTGACGAGCTAAAATAACTTCACTATCCCAGTACGCTCCTTTAACAAGTCTAATAGCAATCGGAGATCCTCGTTTTTTTGCAAGGTCAATTAAGCGTAAAAGAGTACCCTCAGAATTTTTTAGGTATGCTTGAACTACGATTCCAGGAATCTCGATTGAGGATCTAAAGTCTGAATAAAATAGGTCAGTAAATATTTCGTAGATAATATGATTTGAGGAGCTATCTTCGGCATCTAAATAGAAGATCGATTTTGTATCTCTAATTCTCTCTAATATTGCAGAGAGCCGTTCTCTTAGAATCTGCTTTGAGCGTTCATTCATAAGAGGGGATATGTTTGGAGCTAGAGCTGAGAGTTTTACTGATACAGAATTTGCATTCCTCTCTCCTGTATGGTCTTGGATTAAAGGCTCAGATTCCTTCCACCTACTAGCTGCAATAGCTAAGGTATCAATCAAATCCAAATAGCGTTGCGCATATCCGATTCCAGAGATGTGACTTGTTGTAAACTCTCCAAGAAGATCTACAGTGTAGGCATACCTATTACGTCGAAGTTTTAGAAGTTTTGGTAATGCGCTTTGAGGATCAGCTCCAGCTATAAAGTGTTTTGCTGAAGAGGATATAATGAGAGATATAAGATATTTTATGGTTGGTGCTAACAATATTTTTTGAGGGCCGCTGCAAGTTAATTTAAGTAGTGGAAGAAAAGGAGATCCTTTATATCCTAGGTATTCGTTTAAATGTTGAGTAACTGTCTCTGCTTTATTTAAAGTTGGATAAACATCAACGAAGCGCATTAGATTTTTTTTAAGCTGCTCATCTCTACTTACTGCTTTAAGCATAACGGCTGAAAGTTTGTGGAGAGGGTATCTGTAGATAGGTTGGTTATGAGCAGATCGTAGGATTGATCGTCCTAACTTTGAGGTTCGAAGTTCGTCATCTTCTCTGGAATGTTGATCTATCTCATGCATACTTAGTTTTTCGGCCATTAAGATCCTGTACTAGGGCGTTCTAGCTGTCTTCTTCATAGAAGAGCAAAGCTCAAAGGACTAGTTGCTAATTACCCTTGAGCGATGGATTATCTCCTTAGCTCTAGAATCTGATCGGTTATTTTAACAAGCAAGGGGTTTTCGTGCAGCTAAATTCCTTCTTTTGCATAGGCTCGCTTGACAATATTAACACAGAAGCTCTCCTCTAAAGTTAAGCTCTCTTTTGCCCTTCCTGCTCTTCCTCTTGCGATGTTAGGAATACATTTCTATGTATTTATCCCCAAATATCTGATCGATTTTGTTGGCTTATCAGGATTTGCAATAGGGGCGATAATCTTGTTTTCGAGGCTCTGGGATGCTTTTTTGGATCCACTAATCGGGTATTTAAGCGATTCGACACAGAGTAGATTTGGTAGACGGCTACCTTGGATCACAATTGGATGTTTTGGTGTTGTAACCTCCTTTATTTTGATTACAGCGCCTATTTCTGAGTTATTTGTAGATTCTAATCTCTTACTAGTCTCGTACGGTCTCTTAACATTTCTATTCTTTCTATTTTGGACGATGTTTCTTGTCCCATTCCAGGCTCTAGGGGCAGAGCTTAGTGATAGCTATTTTGAGAGGAGTAAACTCTTCGCCTGGCGCGATGGCGCGATGGTTTTGGGAACAATATGTGCTGTAATTCTACCAGCAATAATGGGAGGAGTTCATAGTTGGAAGCAGTCCCTGGCAATCGGGATATTTTATTCTCTAATACTAATCATCTGTTTTTCTATCTTTCTTCGTAATGTTAAGGAAAAAGCACATGACGTTGTTTTAACTTCAACTATTTACAACCCGATAAAGGCGCTCAGTTCATTAAAGAATAATAAGCCTTTTGTAACTCTTGCAATTGCTTATCTAATAGCTGGCTTTGGTTCTCAGCTTCCAAGTACTTTATTCCTATTTTATGTAGATCATGTGCTGAAGGACGGGAGTGGACCACTTTTATTATTACTTTATTTCGTCGTGGGTTTCTTATTTATTCCAGTTTGGGAACGAGTCGCGAGAAATAGAGAGAAGAGAGATGTCTGGATAGCTGCCATGGCAGTAAATGCAGGATCTTTCATAATGGCTCTGTTTCTAGGAGCAGGGGATGTTAACCTATTTGCCTTGGTAGTCTGTATCTCTGGTATTGGATATGGTGCCACGCTATTTCTTCCATCTTCTATGCAAGCAGATGTTATAGAGTATGATTTTGCGATCTCTGGTGAACGTCGAGAGGGTTTACTTAGCGGAGGGTGGCTAATAGCAAGTAAGTTATCTGGAGCTTTGGGTGCTGGGATAGCGTTACCTTTAGTAGATTTATTTGGATACAAGCCAGGAGTGGAACAGAGTAACGAGGTAGTTGGGATCATCAAGATCCTCTATGCCGGAGTTCCCTGTCTCTGTTACGCCATAGCTATCGGTGTAGCCTTGAGATATCCTCTGACCTACGCGCAATATAAAAAGATCGTAAAAAAGGAAGTAGAGGGATAAACCTAAGATGGATAGTTTTACTTTATTAGGAACTGGATGGATCTTAGCTTCGCTTATAATGACAGCGCTATTTTTGGTCGCAATTATCAAAAAAGAAGCTGACATTGTTGATGTCGGATGGGCTGGATGTATCGGGATTTTATCACTCTGGTACCAACTTTTTTCCCCTGTCACGCTCGGCTCATTGCTCGTCACTCTTTGTTGTCTATTTTGGAGTACGAGGCTTACTACCTATTTATTTCGCACGAGATTCTTAGTTCATGGTGAGGATGGAAGATATAAGGCGTTGCGCGCTTCTTGGGGAAAGAAGGCCAATATAAATTTCTTTATCTTCTTTCAACTACAAGCGGCACTTTCGGCTTTTTTTTCTATTCCAGTTCTGATTGCTCTTATTGGAACCTCTTCTAGTTTGCAATGGACAACTAGTCTTTATGTCGGCCTATTCATTTTTATAGTTTCTTTAGTCGGAGAAACTATCGCCGATCGTCAATTAAGCTCTTTTCGTCGTGATCCGCAGAATGCAGGGAAGGTTTGTAATACCGGGCTGTGGAGATATTCAAGACATCCAAATTATTTCTTTGAGTGGCTACACTGGTGGAGCTACGTTGCTTTTGCTTCTATCGGTGAATATTGGTGGATCTCCTTAATAGGACCGTCTTTACTGTTATACCTAATCTTGTATGTTACAGGGATTCCACCTACAGAGGCGCGAGCCATTGAAAGTCGTGGAGAGGCATATCGAGAGTATCAGAGAACTACAAGTTCATTTTTCCCTTGGTATCCAAGGAAGTAAGAGGTCAGATGTTTAATCCGATAGAGTTGGCTGAGCTTGGTTATCTACCAGATTTTCTTGTTAGAGCAGGGATTAGAAATCTTTGCGCTGATAGGCTTAAGGAAGAAAAACGTAAGAATAACGAGAGTGAATTCGAGTCATTTTTTGCTTTTGTAGAAGGACTA
>CAZTER010000275.1:0-3675 GCA_964612045.1 uncultured Bdellovibrionales bacterium | reverse complement strand
TAAAACTGGTCCAAGCTCTCTAATTAAACTTAATGCAACCATTGAACCGACATAAGCATTAGCGCCAAACTTTGATAGGGTATAATCACCTTGAACTGCGAGCACTGCTCCTGTGAACATACCGATTAACGCGACTACCACCATCGAGTTTGCGCCAATCTGCATAACCTGAGTAAGAAATAGATATGGACGATAAGGTGGGGTAACGATTGCAACAAGTGTTCTAAACAAAAACAGCCAAGAACGTCCCCATCCTTCTGTGATATCCATCACCGAACGTCCGAACCGTTCAGTTAAAACAAGAATGCCCATTAATTATTCCCTTTGAAATTAATTCCTATCACGTAGAATTCGTTGGAGGTTTTTCTAGTTGAATCCAATTCTGTTCTAACTACCTTTTCAAACTGAGATCTAAGATCGCGTATAAACTTATCAGTTTCTGATCCTTTGAATACCTTGGCAACAAATGAACCACCAGACTTTAATACTTGGCTAGCAACATATAGCGCAAGCTCAGCACATCCCACAGTACCAGCCTGATCAACCTCCCGAATCCCAGTCAACTTAGGGGACATGTCGGAGAGTAATACGTCAAATTTATCCCTTGCAATCGCCAAAGCGCTATCAATTGTTGAGTCATCTCGAGCATCACCTTGAAGAGTTGATACGTTATCTAGATAAATGGGTTCAACCTGAACCAAATCGACACCCACGACTACGCCATTATCACCTACGGCTTGGGAAGCTATCTGCAACCATCCTCCTGGCCAACATCCAAGATCAAAAACCCTAGATCCTCTATTCATGATCTTAAAGCGCTTATTAATCTCTAAAAGCTTATAAGCAGCCCTTGAACGATACCCATCAGCTTTAGCCTGGTGATAAAGTTTATCCTGACGATTGTACTGCGCACACATATTCCACCCGCAAGAGAAGGTACAAACGTCAATCATATTAGTAATTTAGGTTCTTTTCAATCAATAGACCAAAGCCGAGTCATTGAACCTACTTAAGTCACAAGAGATTTACCTTGATTAACGCTGGAGATCTATTAATATTCACTTCGGAATTAATTATAATATTTGGGCTAGAATGAAATTAAATACCGCGCCTTCTGCTTCTATAGATCTTTCAACGGCTGCCCTCCCAAAACTGCCAAGCTTGGCAGTAATGACTACTGGACTCGCTCTTATGCTAAGTAGTTGTGGAGAATCTCCGAGCATATCATCCAGTCCATCCTCAAAAGATAAAACCGCAGAAGTAACATCATCTATTAGCTTTCCTTCTAATTTTCTGATGCAGGAAGAATGGGCAAGTATCGGAACGGATTTCTATCTGAAGGATGGGGACAAAAAGTTTGCCGTAGTAGATCAAGAAGTTCTTAACCTAACCACAACATTTGAAATCAGGGACGATCAAGAGAGAGTCGCTGCGAAGTGCTCACAAAGCGCCTTTTCTTGGGGGGTTAGAATTGATGTCAAAGATGGCTACGGAAACTCAATTGGATCTATTGAAGAAAAGCTCTTTGAAAGCTTCTTTAAAACAATGACTAGCTACGAAATAAAAGACCAAAATGGAACATTGTTGGCAACATCCGATAAACTAGATTTTGCTGGGACTACATTTACAATAAAAAATCCTTCCGGCGGAATAATTGCAACATTTGATCGTAGCTATTTTGATATAGGCGGTGCTTCCTGGAGCTGCAAGTTTACGGACCCTGGGAAAACAGCAGATCAGCTAAAGATGATCTGTTCATTAATTCCTGCATATAAAACTGTCGCGGACAAAAAGAGGAAGCAAGCTTCATCTAAGTCAAAGAGAAGATCTTCAAATTAGCAAGAATATATGGACCGAAAAATTCGAATTCTGTGTGATAGAAAGGAGAATATCATCTAATAATTAAGCCAATTAAATTGGGCTATAAACTTTCTATCTTTAAGCTCATTTTAAAGCCTGTGAGAAATATGCTTAATTTCTGGAGATTTCTACAATACATAACACGCTGATTTCATTACATATATCAACACAGCAGCTTTATATACGTGCTCTTTTATAAATATTCGCACTAGAAAAAGACTTGAAGTGCTCACTTCTATATGATATAGAAGTTTTATCGAATTATTTTGCGAGGGTGGCTATGTTATTCGAAGTTATCGATCTTTTTGCAGCGATATTAACTCTTAGCTTTATTGCTAAATTGGTCTTCATTGGGAACTCCGATAGAACCGAGATATACGGGCTAGAGAAGCGTTCTCTTATGAATCAACATGTAGTGAGAAGAGGCTAGTAGAGTAAATTATGTAGTCAATACTGTGATAGTTATAATGCTGTGTTACTTACAACACTGCGCCAGTTAAAGCTAGCTAAATATTGTGTCTACTTTTGTCTAGCTCACCTTCTGGAATAGCTATGTTGTTCCATGTCACATAATTTATCACATAGGACTACTAATTAGTCGCAACTAGTATCCAAACAATCTAGAAAGAAAGGTTATGAAACATAAACTTTTATAATTTGCTTTCTGACTAATGGCGATAATAAGTTCTTATACTAGTAACGGCAAATAATCTTAGGGAATAATCTAATAGCGAAGGATTTCATTGCAAAGGATTATAAGATTAATCATCTGGATCTATTACCGCAACTGCACTACAGACACCTACATTAGAATACTGGCCTTATCGCAAACCATTAATGAGCGCTAATATAAATAGGTTTATATTTAAAAAGCCCTCGAACAAATCTCTCAGAAACCATCACAACATCAGTTATTTAAAATATTCACTTCTATACTAAACTCTTCAGATAAGTAGGAATTAACAACTATCAATTTATCGATATACTTATATTACCATTTCAATTAACAACCACACGAATCACAGCTTAAAATTATTTGATTGGACAACTTAAAAGATAACCACAACTAAAAATATTTGGAGGTACTATTATTAGATATGCTTTTAAGTAATTAAGTGTGACAATCTCAGGTCATACCATTTATTGATTTGAAATATTTGGATATAAGTAGGAATAATTAAATAAGTCTAATATCTAATTTCATTAATATACCACTATGAACTCCCTACCAGAACATCTTCAGGGATTAAACGAGCAGCAGCTCGAAGCTGCGCAGCACTACCTTGGTCCTATCCTAATCCTTGCAGGAGCAGGAAGTGGAAAAACTCGCGTCCTGACTAGAAGAGTTGCCAGTCTAATTTTGGATCAAGGTATTAGGCCACGAAATATTTTAGCTGTGACTTTCACTAATAAAGCTGCAGAAGAGATGAAAGAACGTCTTGGAAAGCTTCTGGGCACACAAGGTAAAGAGCTTTGGGTTGCAACTTTTCACTCTGCTTGTTTACGAATACTCCGCCACAATGCTCATTTATTAGGATATTCAAATGATTTTGCAGTTTATGATGACAATGACTGCAAAACTTTAATGAAGAATCTAATCCGAGAGCAGGGTATCGATGAGAAAAAAAATCCTCCTGAAAGCTTCTTAAGAACTATCGATTGGTGCAAAAATAACTTCGAATCTCCAGAGCAGTATGCCAAAAGAGCTCACCTTTATGACAAAAAAGTTAGCGCAGATATCTACGATCAATATCAACGTGCATTACTAAAAGCGAATGCAATGGATTTTGGAGATCTTCTCTATAATACAGTAGA
>CAZTER010000274.1:0-3677 GCA_964612045.1 uncultured Bdellovibrionales bacterium | reverse complement strand
TCAAACGCGCTGTATTAAAGGAGAGGCTCTTCTCTGATGGGAAAAGTCGAACGTTCTCAATGAATAAAGCCTGACCATTTGGAAGCTGCTCAAAGGCGCGAAATACTCGGGTAAAATATCTTCCCTCTCGAACCTTTCCTTGCGAGATCTCAGAAGGTCGTAATTTAATGAATGTAGCCTGGTTTTCTAAAGCGGAGACCTCTCTTTGCAAAGATTTAAAGACGCTCTCAGCTGAACGATCAGAGATCGACTCTCCTGAAGATCCGCTACGATGCGTGCTAATAAGCACCTTACAATTTGCTTGAAGCAACTGCCCTACAACTGCAGCGATCTGTTTTACCCGTGGATGTTGATCGAGATGTTTAGCATCAGGAGATACATTGGCATCGACTCTCAAGAAGACACGCTTTCCCTCCAATGTACCTAGGTTACGGATTGAATTTACTCCCAATGCGCTACAAACCTGCTTCTCAACAGATTGTGGCCCTTCGAACCTTAATTCAACAAAGGGATGAGAACTCGGCTGTGTATCTGTTACTTTGACCCGCATAACTACTCATAAAAGTGGGTCGGTAACTTTACTTTAAATTGTGAGGACTTCGCCACCAATACACTGAAATACTTTGTATCTGGCTGAAAATACTATTATTTTTATTTACGGTGCCTGACTAAATTACAATCTCTTCAAGATAGTTTGGAACCGAAACATTCCAACCTAACTCTCTCTGAAGGGTAGTAGAAAAATTCTTCGCACTTGCTGGCTCACCATGAACAACGAAACAGCTCCCGGGCTTAGAGTTGGCACTCGGAGCATTCCTACACCACCTCAAAAGATCTCCTCGGTCTCCATGAGCACTAAACGCACTTATCTCTCTTATCTGAGCGCGAATCGGGACTTCTTGACCAAACAACCTCAGTCCAGGAGCTCCACTTAAAATCCAGGCACCACGACCACCCGGAGGCTGGAATCCTACAAAGATTACCGTGTTAGATGGATCTGAAATCCTATGTTTTAGATGATGTAAAATTCTTCCGCCTGAAAGCATTCCACTTGCAGCAATAATAACCATAGGCTGATCAATACTATTTAGCTTTATTGATTCAGACCGATCTCTAATAAAATATAACTTTGAAAATGAGAATGGATGTGCGCCGCGCTTTACAATCCCTAATGCTTCATCGTCATACTCACCAACTGCCGCTCCATAAATAGCGGTAGCATCATCAGCCATAGGACTGTCAATCACGACTGGAATATCTGGAATCTTTCCCTTTGCTTTCAACTTTCGCAAATGAAAAAGGATCTGCTGACATCGTCCAACTGCGAAACTAGGAATTAAAACTACTCCTTTTCTTTTTACTGTTTCATTTATTATGGCCGATAATTTCTCCTCTGGATCCTCTTCCTCATGAAGACGATCTCCATAAGTGCTCTCTATTAGTAACGCATCATAAAACGGAGGGGTCTCAGGATCACGCAGAACAGGAACTCCATATCTTCCGATATCGCCAGAGAAAGATATCCTCTTTCCATCAATCTCCAACAAGATTGAAGCTGCCCCTAGAATATGACCTGCTCTATACCATGTAGCGAAAACTCCATCACAGACCTCAACTCTAGAGTTAAAATTAACATCCTGAAATAAGCCAAGTGCTTTATGGGCATCACTTACTGTATAAAGCGGGAGTGGTGGAGAGTGTCTAGATCTCCCCTTTTCTCTACGAAATTCGACCTCTTCTTCCTGTAATTTTGCTGAATCGGGAAGAAGGATTCCCGAAAGAGCCGATGTTGAACGTGTAGAAAAAACTGGAGACTGCAAACCATCTCGCACATATCTTGGGAGTATCCCGATATGGTCTATATGAGCATGGGTAATTAATGTGGCATCAACTTCGGATAGGATAATTGGAGGATTATTCCAGTTTTTCTCACGCCAATTTCTATCTCCTTGAAACATTCCAGCGTCGACTAAGATTTGAGAATTCGCGCCTCGAATAAGATACTTAGACCCTGTAACTGTGCCTGCAGCTCCAAGAAATGTAATACTTACACCCATTCTTCCTCCCTCTCTTACTCTCGGCCCAACTCTTGCACAGTGTATTCCAGGATAGCTCTACTCGGCAATTATTGCCGCTTTGAATATTATTATGCCACTAATTAACTTCTCAGGTATCGCATCCGGTATAGACGCTGAATCTCTTATTTCAGCGACTACAGAAGCTACACGGACAACTCGCGTTCAGCCACTTGAAGATAAAGTAACGGAAACAACTGAAACAAACGATGCCTTATCTGAATTAAAGACTAAACTTCTCACCCTAAAAAGCGCATTACAAGATATTACTACCAGCTCTGGTGGTGCTCTTGTTAAACAGGTTACCTCAAGTTCGGAAACCTTCATTACAGCATCAGCAGCATCTTCTGCCACAAACGGGACATATACTGTCTCTGTTGATAGCGGCGCTAAGGCAAAGAACGGTGTTAAAGCTTTATATGACGTAGGTGGAGATGATTGGATAAGCCTTTCTTCCTTAGCTCGAGGAGGCTCGACTCTTACTAGCGCACCAAATAACGAAATCACAGTTACTGTTGGTGGTGAAGCGACCACAATTGAAGTAACAAATACAATGACAATAGCTGATCTTGTCTCTGAATTTAATGCCAACAATACTAAAGGCGTAATGAGCGCCGTTAATGTTGGCACATCTGCTAGTCCGCAGTATCGCTTGATGGTAACAGCATTCAATACAGGAGCAGTAAATGGTGCGGTATCGATCTCTGCTGGCTCTGATTTCAATACATTCTTAACTCAAACTGCCGGACAGGCCTCATCTGATAGCACCTTTGATGTCAGTGGTGTAGCAACAGGAATTACAAGAGAAAAAAATACGGTTACAGATATTATTCCAGGCATTACCTTCAATCTTCAAAGTGAACCAACTACTCCTACTGATGTAACATTGACAGTCTCAGATGATATCTCTGCATCCGCATCAAAGGTCAAAAAATTTGTAGATGCCTGGAATGATATCGTTGCATTTGTTAACGAAAATAATCTAGTTTCGCGCGAAGAGAGTGGAGATAGTGTTTCTAATATATTTGCAGCACTATCAAAAACTAGGATCGATGATAATGCCCTTACAAATATAAGAGGAGCGCTCTCTGCTGCTAGAGCAGAAGATGGATCTGCGGTTAGAATCTTCGCTGATATCGGAATTACAACTGAAAGAGATGGGACTCTTAAATTTGACGAAGACACATTCGAAAGCGCTGTAAACAACGAAGCTGATAGTGTAAATCAGCTATTAATGACATTTGCTGACACAATGGCAACTACTGGTGGAACCATTGATCAGTATACAGGCTTCAACAGACTTATAGATACTGCAAGACAATCTAATGATGAGTTAATCTCGAATTACAATAGCCGAATCGCTGAGCTTGAAAAACAGATCACTAAAACCGAAGAGAATATGCGTGCTAGATTTGCAAGATTAGAATCAACAGTAGGCCGTCTTCAACAACAACAATCTGCCCTAACTAGTGCTCTAGCTGGTCTATAAAGATAGGAAGCTACCACGGGTAGCCCAAGAGCAAATATACTGATAAAATTATCCAATGGCAGGCACTTGGGATATATCTTCAATTCTCACTGGCGATATTCGCTCAATCGCTA
>CAZTER010000273.1:0-3690 GCA_964612045.1 uncultured Bdellovibrionales bacterium | reverse complement strand
CTGAAATACATTTACTATAAGCTTCTAGGGGAAACTGCTCTAATACAGATGGCCCTGCTACATCTCTGAGATCAGAGCTCGATGTTGCAGGTGTTGAAGTGACTAAGATCCCATTCATAAGGCATGAAGTACTAGACTACCGAAGATAGCCAGCACCTCGCCCTTAAGCAAATTTATCTAGTTATTAAATAACAAGGCTAGATATGAGCTTTTTGCGACCCTCTTAACTTTAGGTTTAACATCTCAACAAATAGGGAGAATGCCATCCCAAAGTATATGTAACCCTTTGGAATGTGGAAATGTAAACCTTCTGCAACCAACATCGTTCCGATCATTAAGAGAAACGACAGAGCAAGCATCTTGACTGTAGGATGCTTTGAAACAAAGTCAGAGATAAATCCAGCAAAAGCTAACATCACAGCAAGTGACACAATGACAGCTATAATCATAATTGGTACATGTTGAGTAAGACCTACAGCTGTGACAACAGAATCAAAGGAGAAAACGATATCTAAGAGGATAATCTGCGATACGATACTCCAGAATTTTGGAGCAACCTTAACTGCCCCACCCTCTTCATGCCCTTCAAACTTATGATGAATCTCCATTGTACTCTTAGCGATCAGGAACAATCCTCCAACTAACATAATCGTATCGCGACCACTGATACCAAATCCAAAGATCGTCACGAACGGTTCAACTAATCCGACAATCCAACTTATACATAGAAGAAGAGCTACTCTAAAAACCAACGCCAGAAGTAGTCCTATATTTCGCGCCTTAGCTTGCTGCTCCTTAGGAAGCTTGCCAGCAACGATAGAGATAAAGACAACATTGTCGATTCCGAGAACTATCTCCATGGCAGTTAAGGTTAGTAAACCTATGTAAGTTGCCGGGTCACTAAACAAAGCTATTAGATCCATACCTTTAAATACCTGAAATATATAGGCTTTTTGCGTAAGGCGAGAATAGCTGGTAATCTATGGCCTAGCAATAACCAGTTTCGCCAAGTTGAATTAATCTGGCGATCTGATATAAAACCCGCTCAAAACTAGATTTTCGGAGATTATCAAAGTGGCAGTCGTTATTCGTCTTTCTCGTCAAGGTGGTCCAAAAGCCCCTTTCTACAGAATCATCGCATCCCCTAAGGGATCACGTCGTGACAGCAAGTTCCTTGAAGTTTTAGGAACATACGATCCGATGACAAACCCACCTACTGTTAAAGTAAAGGCTGAGAGAATTCAGGCATGGGTAAACAAAGGTGCACAGCCAACTCAAACAGTTGCTGGAATTATTAAGCACAATATCCCTAACTTCTTAGAAGAGAGGGAAACTCATAAGAGATCTAAGATTCAAGCAGCTCGCAAAGCTCGTAAGGCTCGCGCTGGTAAGAGCAGCAAAGGAAAGAAGTAATTCTCCAACTTGCTAGTTCTTAGCTTGTTATGAGTAAAGCTAGTTTAAAAAGAGAGGGTTACTCCTCTCTTTTTTAGTTTAAGGGACCAGAGTTAAAGAGAGTTATATGAAGATAGCGCTCCTCTCGATATTCCCCAAGATCTTCGAGGGATTCATCTCTTCTAGTTTAATTGAGAAAGCTCTAAAGAAAGAGCTTATTCAGATTACAACAAGAGATATACGTGACTTTGCTGAGCCACCACACTATCAGGTAGATGACATTCCATACGGCGGTGGAGCTGGAATGGTAATGAAGCCAGAGCCTCTCGTAAAAGCCATTAGAGCCACGAAACAAGAGCTTCCGAATGCTGTAGTCGTACTTTTAACACCAAGTGGCAAACAGTTTAACCAGAGAATTGCCGAGTCTCTATCTGGCAAAGATCTAATTCTAGTTGCAGGAAGATACGAGGGCGTAGATCAAAGAGCGATAGATCTAGAGGTAGACCTAGAACTCTCAATCGGCGATTACATTCTTATGGGTGGAGAAATTGCTGCTATGGCAGTTATTGAAGCTACCACCAGACTTCTTCCAGGAGTCTTAGGCAACGAAAACTCGGCTCGTTCAGAATCATTCTCTAATTTAGAAACTTCACAGTTAGAAGCTCCCAAATATACTCGTCCTCAAAATTTTGAAGGGTTAGATGTACCAGAGGTATTACTTAGTGGTAATCATTCCGCTATCAACAAATGGCGCCAAGATGAGGGCATTAAGCTAACTCAAGAAGTAAGACCAGATCTTACAAAAAAGAATTAGGAATATATGACAAGCGAATGCAACGTAGTACTACTTCACGACAAGATGGTTGATAAGCAAGGTGATATTGTTACAACCTCATTGACTCTCATCGATGTCCATGATCTTGCTCGCAGTTGCAGAACTTATGGTGTAGAGAATCTATTCATCTCTCACTCTGCACCAACTATTAGAAAACTAACTCGCACGATCCAGAGTTTTTGGGAGGATGGATTTGGTGCGACATATAATCCGAACCGCAAAGAGGCACTTGATCATGTAATCTGTGTGAGCGAATTAGATGAAGCTATCCATAATATCGCACTAAGAACGGGGAAAACACCGATCTTGGTAGCAACATCAGCTAAGCCTGGTGGGAAAAGGATCTCCTTTAAAGAGATGCAAGAGCTATACAAGGACACAGATGTTCCGTTTCTTATGATGTTAGGAACTGGTTGGGGGATGTCCCAAGAACTACTTGATCGCGCTGACTATTTCTTAGATCCAATTAATGGCCCAACAAACTATAACCACCTCTCAGTCCGATCTGCATGTGCGATTATGTTGGATAGGTTATTTGGAGTTTGAAGTGCCTTCCTAGCCAAATCAATCCTCTAATTTGGCTATCAAATACGAAGCTACATAGAGAATTGGGGAGCACTAACCTCTACCTAATTAGCCATAGATAAAACAAGTACAACGATCCCTAGAATAATTCGATAAACGGCAAATGGAATTAGGTTTAATTTAGAAAGAAGTGAGATAAAGAATTTAATAGCAACTAATGCACTAAAAAAACTCACTATTAGGCCGATAAGAAGTGCATAAATAGCCTCTGGAGTAGCAAACAATGAGTGGCTTTTTAAGAGCTCATAGGCTGTTGCGGCTAGCAACATAGGAACAGCAATAATAAAGGAAAATTCAGCAGCTACTTTTCGATCTAAACCTCCAATCATTCCACCAATAATAGTAGAGGCTGATCTTGAAGCTCCTGGACAGAGAGCTAAACATTGAAATAATCCTACAATAAGAGATTGAGGAAGTGAGATCTGATCAAGATTCACTGACTTAGCAGTACGCTTAGTGAGAGAAGAGCGTTCAACTAAGATCATAATTATTCCACCAATAATTAAGGCTATTGAGATAGAGGTAGGATTAAACAAGAGACTTTTTATCTTACTTCCAAATATCGCTCCGATAATAAGAGCTGGAATACATGCAACAATAATCGTGATGTTACCACTTAATCCTCGTAACCCAGAACCACGCTCGATACTTACAAGATTTAAAAACCTCTGATAATACAAAACAACTACTGCAAGGATAGCTCCAGCTTGAATACAGATATCAAAGGAATGATCCCCTCCTTCGGATAATCCAAGCCAGTTGCTAACAAGAACTAAATGTCCCGTACTTGATACCGGTAAAAACTCTGTTAATCCCTCAACAATGCCTAAAACAACGGCACTTAGATATAAATCCACAACTCATCTCTCATTAATTAG
>CAZTER010000272.1:0-3703 GCA_964612045.1 uncultured Bdellovibrionales bacterium | reverse complement strand
CGGTACAAGGATTGATACCAGGAGATCCGGCTGATTATTTAGCTGATTTTTGTGGTTTAATTGGATGTCCTCAGATTGAAACCTTGGGAAGGCCAAAACCTCCAGCAGCTTCTTATCCTGTGACATCTCTTGGAGTTGTCTCTGTCTATGATGAGAAAACTATCAAGATTCATGCTCCTACTATTAATCCTGGCTTTAGTGGGGGCTTAGCGCTTTCTCGCGATGGTAGGGCACTTGGAATTATCAGTGCTCAATATGGTAGTGGTGGTGAGGTCGTTCGTTTAGACGCTATTCTTGAAGATGTTCTAAAAAAATATTAATGCAGTAGATCTAAATCTATAGTTTTTATTATCTATATGCGAGTAGTCGTGCCACGGAGACTGAAGTCTCCGCTCCATAATATTTACTTGTAAGTAAGACTAACTTTCAACATATAAAATTTCATTCTTCCTATATCTATCATAGGGCGAGCAGTCTCGGTGCGTGAGTAAGTTAATAAAGTATGGAGCGGGGACTTTAGTCCCCGAATCACAGCTATTCAATTAGTAAAAATAAGAAAAGTTTCTAAGATATGGACCTTAGTCCTCGAAATAGAGATGCATGCAAATTATAGGTAGTACTTTGTAAAATTTTATAGTGTAAAAATTTAAGTTTTATTATCTATATGCGAGTAGAAATCCTACGAAAACTGAAGTCTCCGCTCCATTACACGCATAATCATTCAATCAGCTATTTGTTGAGCTCTCTTTAACAGCATCATGTCCAATATTTCGTAGAAATTTATTCAAACCTAGAGGTGTAAGAACAGCTGTTGTAAATAATGAACTAAGTCCAATTGTCGTTGAAACAACATCTCCTGTTAACAAGGAATAACCCGCCGCACCAAGTGCAGTAACTGCGGTTGCTGATAATCCAATTCCTATTGCGAGCCTTCTAACAGCACACCTTCCGACTTCCATACCTTTATCTGCCAAGTACCCCATTACTTGCATATCATTTAAAAGACCTCTAAAAATTCCTGGCGTTTTGTGATGCAGATTAAGAAGTGTATTTTTTTCTTCAGCATTAATAGCCCCTATAGATTCTGCATTATCGAGTAAGGCAGGAATCTCTGCTCTTTCTTTCTGTAGCTTTCTAAATTGAAATGCAGCAATTACTCCTGAAACTAAAGCTGTACCTAAGTAGATTGCTATCGCTGTCCAAGGTCTGGGGGTTCGAGAAGTTTGAACTGGATTATCTGATGGTCCATCAGCGACAGTTAAATTTAGCTTCTCTGAAGCTCTTTCTGCTTCAGGTAGAGAGGTTGTTACAGTTCGTATTGGAAGAGAGTTGGATAGTGGTGATGTATCTTCAAGAGGAACTGGAGAGGGTGTTGGATATTCTTTTATTGCAGGAGGAAGTACAGCTGATTCTTCTCGTACAAGGTTTAATACTGGTGAATTCATAAAGCTAGGCTCAGATAGGTTTCTAGGAGTAGATGTTGTAACTGAAGTACCGGACATAGATTTAGACCCTAACTATCCTTAAGTTAACTTATTGAGGATTTGTCAGAAAATATTTTAGACTAAATAACTAGCTGTTATTACAGGATTTTTTGCGAGGATATGGCTCGTATTAAGAGATTTTATAGCTCGTCTCCAGCCTCTAGATCTTTGAACTTTGCTAGTCTGTATCGGAAAGATCGGAAGTTTATACCTAGCAGGTCTGCTGCTCGCTTTTTTGCTCCTCCTGTTTTCTCAAGAGCAATCTCTATGTAGCGCTTCTCGACCATCTCAAGGATCTTATCTAAATCAACTGGTAGAGTTAGATCCTCAAAGCAAAGGATCTGAGTATCGTTTTTATGAGAGATAGTACTGTAAAGGTAGTCAGGAAGATGTTCTGGTGTAATTACATCAGGCCCAAGAACAATGGCTCGCTCAAGTATATTTTCAAGCTCTCTAACATTTCCTGGATATCCATAGCTTGTCAGCATATCTAACGCAGATGGTGACACCTGAGGTGGATCATTATCTTTTGATAGTCGCTTAATGAATGAAGAAACAAGTGCGGGAATATCTTCTTTGCGTTCACGAAGAGGTGGAAGGTGAATATTAATTACATTAACTCTGTAGAATAAGTCTTCCCTAAATCTTCCCTCTTTGACCTCTTTCTTTAGATTTCTATTTGTTGCAGCGATTATTCTGACATTAATAGGTAGATCTGTCGGAGACCCTACTGGTCTGACAGACTGTTCTTGTAGTACGCGAAGTAACTTTACCTGCATCGACGCGGGTAGCTCTCCTAATTCATCAAGAAATATTGTGCCACCGTTGGCCTGACGGAATAGTCCAATTGAATCTGTGGTCGCTCCAGTAAAGGATCCTTTCTTATGTCCGAAGAGCTCGCTTTCAATTAGATTTTCAGGAATCGCTCCACAATTCACAGCTATAAATGGCTTATCAGCTCTAGCGGAAGCTGAGTGCAATGCACGTGCTACTAGCTCTTTACCTGTTCCAGATTCTCCTGAAACTAGTACGGTAGCATCTGTTGTCGCGGCTCTGGAGATCAACTTAAAGATCCCCTTCATCAGATCACTTTCACCGATAAAATCTCTAAAAGCCCTAGGCTTGCCTATAATACTTTCATCTGAGCTTGCTAGTAAGTGAGCCATCTTCTCTTGCAAAGCTAATTTGCTTTCGAGGGTGCGATGCTCTTCACGTAATAGTTTTAAATCACGGCGAGATTCCTCGACCATGGCATATGTTTTATGAATTCTGGTAACCAGAAATGAGGCAGCTACTACAACAAGAATCATAGCAGAAAGAAGTCCGACACCTTGAAGAACAACTCCTCCAATCGTGAAGTTATTTAGGTCGTGCCATGGAGGTAATGGAATAATCTCCGAAATCAATAGAAGATTAACGGTTAATGGAACAGAAGCGCTTCCAATACTCCAAGCAAGCCCGGCAAATCTTCCCCATGATATTGCTATTCCGAGACTGTATACGACAAATAGGAATTGTAGTGGACTAGCTGGTCCTCCACTTAAATAGACAACTCCACCAAGAATTGCTGTATCTAGTGTTATCGAAAAGAATGCAGAGATTCTTTGAAATTTATTAGTTGTATTTAGCCAAGCTATTAGTGCGGTAACTCCGAATAGTATCGCAATAGGTTTAAATAGAATGTCCCGTTCATGATCGGACAACTCTGAATCTCCATATAGAAAGACCTTTGCAGTGACGGTCAGAAGCGCCAAACTAAGAAAACAAGCCCGTGCAGCACATAACCATGTTACCCGTTCTTTCCAGGTAAAGGTTGATGGATCTTTTTGCTCGTCGCTTCGCATTAAATCTCCACTCTATTGCACTACAGAACCCATCTTGAATATTGGTAGATACATCGCAACTACTAGAGCTCCGATGATCACACCAAGTACTAAAATCATAATCGGTTCAATTAACTGCTTCATGGATGAAACTGCGTTATCCACTTCATCCTCATAGAAATCTGCAATTTTTGTGAGCATTGTATCTAAAGCACCAGTTGACTCTCCTACTCCGATCATCTGTACTACCATAGGTGGAAATACGGCAGATTCGCCAAGAGGTTCAGTCATCTGTTTACCCTCTGATATTGCGATACGGGCACGTTGAACATCTCGTTCTACAACTTTATTTCCCGCAGTTTTAGCGCAGATAGATAGCGCATCAAGGATTGGTAC
>CAZTER010000271.1:0-3705 GCA_964612045.1 uncultured Bdellovibrionales bacterium | reverse complement strand
CAATTAATGGAGCCACCACTTCGTCAACTAAGTGAAGAATTAGGTCTTAAACCTGGCCCAGTTTTTGGTGTTATTAGAATAGCAGTTACGGGTAAGAAGGTTACACCCCCATTGTTTGAGTCTATCTCAGTTCTCGGCAAAGAGTGTGCATTGAGAAGAATTGAAGAGACCATCGCCGAACTAAAAGCTATGAACTAATAAAGAGGAAGGATTTCATGCAATACAGGACGTTAGGTAAAACAGGATGGAAGGTCTCTGCTCTTGGCGTTGGGTGTGCTGAGATCGGATTTGATCCAATCTCTCGTGAAGATGCAAAGCGAATGTTATCTGCTGCTCTTGATAGTGGTGTTAATGTCGTAGATACGGCGGCAGCATATCTCGAGAGCGAAAAACTTATTGGTGAAGCCATCTCTGATCGTCGCGATAGCTTTGTATTGATGACAAAGTGTGGAGCTATAGATGGTTTTCAGAGAAGTGATTGGTCCAAGGATGGAATTTTAAAAACTGTTCAGAATAGTTTGAGAAATCTTAAAACAGATCATGTCGATGTCCTTTTTCTTCACAGCTGTGGAGAGTTAGAGATGAGCTGGGGAGAGGCGTTGGTCGGTCTTGAGGCTGCAAAGGAACAGGGACTAACTAAAGCGATTGGCTATAGCGGAGATGGTCCTGCGGCATTGTGGGCTGTTCGTTCCGGGAGATTCGATGTCCTTGAATGCTCGCTTAATATATTTGATCAGGAGACCATCTCTCTTTTACTTCCAGATGTGAGGAAGAGTGGGATAGGTCTTATTGTTAAGAGACCTATAGGCAATGCTGTCTGGAGGTATAAGTCTAAGCCTGAGAATGATTACCATTTTAACTATTGGGAGAGGTCTCAGGCATTAAGGTACCCATTTCTTACGGATCCTATAACAGCTTCTGATAGAGCTTTACGCTTTACCCTTTCGTTTCAAGAGGTTAGCTCAGCTATAGTTGGAACTACAAATCCTGAACGATTTCAGCAGAATATATCAATTCTCTCTGGAGGCCCTCTAAAGCAGAGTGAAATCGAGGAGATACGGAGGGAATGGTCTCGCGTTAGTGATCCAACATGGGTCGGGCAGATCTAACTTATCAAGGGCTTCTTTTATAGCGGGACCATTTTATTAATCTTATTTCTCTTCGGTTGTAAGATAGTTGAAGTCGTCTCGGGGGCATGGAGTAAGAGAGAAAAATTTCGATTGCACTGCCTTTTGACATTAAATGCCTTCCTTGATATTCTCCGCAGTTATATAAGTAGGCAAAATTAAAATTAAGCCAATAATTAAGGTAGATTAGGAGAAGAAAAATGGCTGATGAGCGTACTGCAGAAACCGCAGAAACAATTCAAAAATTCCGTAGATCTGAGAACGATACAGGATCCCCAGAGGTTCAGGTTGCTCTTCTTACAAAGAGAATCGACAGAATGGTTAAGCATTTCGCAAGTTTTCCAAAAGATCATGCTTCTAAGCGTGGTATGTTAGCAATGATCTCTCAACGTAAGACCCTTCTTGAGTATCTCAAAGGAGAGGATATGGAGAGATATCGTTCGATCGTTAGTGCTTTAGGAATGAGAAAGTAAAGCATCATTTATCTGCATCAGAAGATCTGATCTTGAATCCAATTTTTAATACTAAGATAATTTTAACCGTTTTAGGTTAGGTTTTTTTATATTCAAAATCTGGTGAAAGATCGGATACTGCTTTTTGAGCTGAATTCTTCTGGTGTTTTAAGTCGAGGTTCTTAAAATCTTTAAGCCTCGTTAAGTGTTTAAAGTTTAGTTTAGTCTTAGGGTCGCGAATTAATTTTTCGGTTGCGTTAATAGATTCAATCTGAAACCATTACGCCTGAGATTTAAAAGAGAAAAAGAAAAAGGTGAAAATATGTATCTAGTAGAGCGTGAGTTCCATGGAAAGAAGATCTCGTTTGAGTCAGGACGAGTTGCAAAGCAGGCATCTGGTGCTGTTATCGTTCGTTGTGGAGAGGCCCTTGTTTTAGTTACAGCATGTATGGGTGGATCTAGAGATGGAGATTTCCTTCCACTTACTGTTGATTATGTAGAGAAGGCTTATGCTGCTGGAAAAATTCCAGGAAGCTTCTTTAGAAGAGAAGGCAAGCTAAGTGAGCATGAGACTCTAGTCTCTCGTTTAATGGATAGACCTTGCAGACCTCTTTTCCCTGAATTCTTTAATAAAGATATTCAAGTAGTGGCAACAGTTATGTCTGCTGATGATCAAGTTGATCCAGCAATCTTAGCTGTTTGTGGAGCTTCAGCTGCACTAACCATCTCTGAGTTGCCGTTTGAAGGACCAATCGCTGCTGTTCGAGTCGGTCGTTTACAAGGAAAGTTGGTTATTAACCCAAAGACCTCTGACATTCCTAAGTTAGATGTAAACATGGTTGTTGCTGGTTCTCGAGATGCCATCGTGATGGTGGAAGGAGAAGCTTCGCAGGTTCCAGAAAGTGATCTTTTAGATGCGCTATTCTATGCACATAAAGAGATTCAAACATTGATCGATATGCAACTTGAGTTGCAGAAGCAGTGTGGAAAGGAAAAAGTTGTAGTTACTCCGCCAGAAAGAGATCAGGCTTTAGCTGCAAAGATTATAGAGTTCTTTAAGCCTCATATTGAGAAGGGTATTCGTACTGCTGAGAAGATCGCTCGTCGAGATCTCTTAGCTAAAGCTAAGGCAGATGCTCATGCTAAGTTCATAGTTGAGGGCGATGAGAAGGCTGCGTCAGTTGCAAAGTTGTTAGAGCGAACCTACGAAGATCTTATTTATAAGATGGTTCGTGAAATGGCAGTTAAAGAGAAGAAGCGTATCGATGGCCGTGATAACAAGACCGTAAGACCGATCGATATCGAGGTCGGATATCTACCTAGAACTCACGGTTCTTCCCTGTTCCAAAGAGGAGAGACTCAGGCGATTGTTGTTACTACTTTAGGTACTAATGAAGAAGCGCAGAGACTTGATACATTGAATGGTGAGGCTTCCAAGCGATTCATGTTGCACTATAATTTCCCTCCTTTTTCAGTTGGCGAAGCTAAACCAATGCGTGGTCCAGGTCGTCGAGAGGTCGGACATGGATTCTTGGCAGAAAGAGCAGTGAAGGCGATTTTGCCAGATGAGAATAAGTTCCCATACGTTGTCAGAATTGTTTCTGAAATTACTGAAAGTAATGGAAGTAGCTCTATGGCGACTGTCTGTGGTTCATCCTTAGCATTGATGGATGCAGGTGTTCCTGTTCAAGCTCCTGTTGCTGGTGTGGCAATGGGCTTAATTAAGGAAGGAGATGCTTCCGTAGTTCTTACAGACATTTTGGGAGATGAAGATCACTTAGGTGATATGGACTTCAAGGTCTGTGGAACTGAAAAGGGAATCACAGCTATCCAGATGGATATCAAGATTAAAGGTCTTGATAAGGATACTATGTCTCAGGCATTAGAGCAGGCACGTGAAGGTCGCTTGCACATATTAGGAAAGATGAAGGCTGCAATCGAGTCCCCAAGATCTGGTTTAAGTCGCTATGCTCCAAAGATCGTTTCGATCAAGATTAATCCAGACAAGATCAGAGATGTAATCGGACCAGGCGGAAAGATGATTAGATCTATCACTGAATCTTGTGGTGTTAAGATGGAGGTCACTGATGATGGTACAGTTAATGTATCTGGTACAGAGCAGACCA
>CAZTER010000270.1:0-3709 GCA_964612045.1 uncultured Bdellovibrionales bacterium | reverse complement strand
ATCTTGAATCTGCAGGTAGCTCTCGGCGAATACTTCTCAGAAGAGGAAGACCAATTTGGAAGGCGGGTAATAGTTTTAGGCAAGAACGTTGCAAGCAACCTCTTCGGAGACGAGAACGCCTTAGGCAAAAAAGTAAAGGTAAACGAAAGTGAGTTTAGAGTTATAGGAATATTAGCGGAAGTTGGACAGAAACTTGGATTAAACTTAGATGATTTTTGTTTCATACCAACCGTAGCAGCTCTGCGTCTTTTTAATCAGGATACTCTTTTTGGAATTAGGGCCAAATCTTCATCAAGGGTCTCCTTAGATGATGCTGTAGCTGAGATTACTGAGATCTTGAAAGAGAGAAGAGATGGAGAGGAGGATTTTACAGTAGTAACTCAAGTTGCACTCATGGATACCTTAGGAACCATTCTCGACATGCTAACAGGAGCACTCGCTGCTATAGCAGCAATATCTATGTTGGTAGGTGGAATCGGCATAATGAACATGATGCTAGTAAGTGTCTCCGAGAGAACTCAAGAGATCGGCATCCGTAGAGCTGTTGGAGCACGACGAAGAGATATTTTATTGCAATTTATTCTTGAAGCTTTTTTACTCTCATTATTTTCCGGAAGTACTGGAATCTTATTGGCTCTTGGAGCAAGTAACACAGCCTCAATCCTACTTGGAAACTTCAATATGAATCCACCTCTCTGGATTCTCCCCTGCTCTCTCATGATGGCCATATTAGTAGGAGTTTTTGGTGGAGCTTGGCCTGCCTATAAAGCCTCTAGAATCGAAACTTTAGACGCCCTACGGCATGAGTAATATACCTCTATCCTCACTTTGACTCCTAATACACATCAGCTAGAATAAATCCCCGAATCACTAGGGAGATAATATATGGATCTAAAAACTGGCTTAGCAGAGATGTTGTGCAACGGAGTCATCATGGATGTTGTTTCTGTTGAGCAGGCTCGCATCGCCGAAGATAGCGGAGCAGTTGCTGTCATGGCCTTAGAAAGAGTCCCTTCTGAGATTCGACGTGATGGTGGCGTAGCTAGAATGACTGACCCAGCTATTACTGAAGCAATTAAAGCAGCCGTAAGTATTCCTGTAATGGCTAAAGTTCGAATTGGACATATCGCAGAAGCTGATATTCTTGAGGCAATCGGGATAGACTTTATTGACGAGTCTGAGGTCTTAACTCCAGCAGATCCAGAACATCACATCAACAAACATCTGTATAAAACTCCCTTCGTCTGTGGCGCGTGCAATCTTGGAGAAGCTTTACGAAGGATCTATGAAGGAGCAGCTTTAATCAGAACAAAAGGCGAAGCTGGAACTGGGAATATCATCGAGGCTGTTCGTCATATCAAGCAAGTTAATCAAGAGATCAAACTTCTAGTCGATATGGGACCAAATGACAGGTTAAGCGCAGCAAGAGAATATAGAGTTCCAGTAGAGCTTGTAGAACTTGTAGCTAATCTGAAAAAACTACCTGTTCCAAATTTTGCTGCCGGTGGAGTAGCAACTCCAGCAGATGCGGCTCTAATCCGAAAGTTAGGAGCAGAGGCTGTCTTTGTTGGTTCTGGTATTTTCAAATCAGAATCTCCAGCAAAGCTGGCTCGAGCTGTTGTTGATGCTACGACATACTACGATCAACCAAAGAAATTGCTTGAGATCTCGAGAGGCTTAGGAAAAGCTATGGATGGAATTGAGATGTCATCAATACCATCAGAAAAGAGATTGGCTAATAGAGGTTGGTAGTGAATAAGATCGGAGTACTTGCACTACAAGGGTGCATAGACCCGCACCTTAAAATCCTAGAGAAATGTGGAGTTACTCCACTTAAAGTTCGCAGTATTGAAGAGCTTGGAGCTTGTGATGGGTTGATACTACCCGGAGGCGAGAGCTCGACCATGCTGAAGATTATAGAACGTAACTCACTGACTCATGCTCTCACTCAGTTCATAGCAAATAAACCTGTTTGGGGAATATGTGCTGGCGCAATTCTTTTAGCAGAAGATGTCCACAAGCCATCTCAATTCTCATTTAAAAAGATTAAGGTTCGCGCAACAAGAAATCACTATGGTTCTCAGCTAGATTCCTTCAAAGCAGAGATTGAGATCCCACTACTTTCTCATAAAATGACCCTTGATTTTATTAGAGCCCCGCATCTGGAACGATTATCAGATGATGTTCAGGTACTTGCTACTCATAACAACGATCAGGTTATATTAAGAGATAAAGACTGTTTATTATCATCGTGCCATCCTGAACTAGGCGATGATTATCGATTACATAGCTATTTTATCGATATAGTTAATAGGCAAATATGATCACTGAAGATCTCTCAAAAAAGAAACAGACTGTTTCATTAGAAACATCCTCAGCTAGATTACTTGAAGAGAATTGGATTGATATAACAAAAGAGGAGCTCGAAAAAGCTTATGCAGAGCTCCAAGAAAGACCATTAACTGAAGATAATTTAGTTAAGTGGTTAACAGATTGGGACAATTTATCTGGGGGAATTGGTGGTGCTTCAGCCGTACTGGGATTATCACGAGATGAGAATTGTGATGAAAATTTAAGACAAGAAAGATACGATAAATTTGAAAGTGAGATCTCCCTACCCTGCGAACCTCTCGAGATAAATCTCCAGAGAAAATTATTAAATTCTGGTCTTACAATCAAGGGATCTGAAGTTCCTCTTGAACGTATGAAATTTGGTTGTTCTCGTTATAGCGGCGCAACAACACCTCACAGAATTGCGGAATCACTTGCTACTAGTGAGTATGTATCAATTGCCAGCGATCAGCGGCTTGAATTTAAAGGTCAAGAAACAACCCTAGATGAATTGGATAGTAAAGTTTCTGAAATGTCTAACAATGAGAGGATTGAAGCATGGAAGGCCAAAAGAGATTTATATCTCTCACGGTCTTCAGCAGTAGACTCTGTTTGGAATAAACTTCTGAAAGCTCGACAAGAGATCGCACTCACCACCAATCACGAGATCAAAACCGTACAATCATATCGAGATATCAGATGGAGTGAGCTTGGAAGGATAGATTATTCACCTTCTGATGTGCGCACCTTCTGTCAGGGAGTTCATGAGGTTATTACTCCTCTTGCCACAGAACTATACCAAAAGGCTGCTAACAGATTAGGTCGCCCTATTCGACCTTGGGATCTGAGAAATAATGATAGTAGCGGTCTGCTACCACCTACTCCTGAGGCTGAAATAAAACCTTTTGGATCAATTAAAGAGTTTAAGAGCGGAGTCCGATCCCTATTAAATTTAATAGATCCAAAGTTAGTTAATTATTTTGATCTTTTATTAAATACAGAAATTAACTCCCCTCTATTAACAAATAGATCTCTTTTTAACTTCGGTTCTCCAGGGGTAAGGGCTCCATATCAATATTCAAACGAGCTACCGTTACGGAAATTGCCTATAATCTTTCAAACTATCATTGGCACTCAAGATGACATAACTACCTTCTTTCATGAATTCGGACATGCATTACATGCGTTACTCTCAAGAGATCTCCCATTCTCCTTTCAAAGAGATGTTCCACTTGAGTTTTGTGAAGTAGCTTCAACTTCTTTAGAATTTGTGCATGCAACAGTTTTACCGATCTCTAAAGGTGGTATCTACAGTGATGAGATTTGCTCCAGAATAGAGAAGCGGATGCTAAGCGATGTAATATTTTTCTTTCCTTAC
>CAZTER010000269.1:0-3717 GCA_964612045.1 uncultured Bdellovibrionales bacterium | reverse complement strand
CATCGCTTAAATAAACACCTGTTGAAGCACCTTCCTATCACTGTTTGTATTCCAAAAAGTGAAGATGCTCAGGTGGGAGAGCTTGATGGGGTTTCTATTCATGCTTTCACTCCTCCTTGGAGTAGAAAATGGAGATCAGTTTATGGGGCAGGGCTAGTCGAAAATATTAAATCGAACCCATTTTTAATCCTGGAGCTTCCTTTCTTAATATTTGGGTTTGTTATCGCAGCTCGAAAGATAGGGATAAAAGGCTCTATCCTTCATGCCAACTGGATCTTGGCTGGATTTGCAGGTTGGATATTAAAAATTTTTACTGGAATGCAGTTCTTTCTAACGCTACGAGGGAGCGATGTTAGAATTATGCGTTTAGTTATCGCACGAGTTTTATCTCTTCCTGTTTTAAAAGCAGCAAGTAAAGTTATCTGTGTTAGTGAAGCCCTTAGAGCAGAGATGATTAATCTATTTCCATCTCTTTCTGCTAAGTTTGTTGTAATTCACAACGGAGTAGATTCAGTAGAGAGTTTTTCGTTAGCTGATTCAAAAGATCCTGCTAAGAGTTTAATTGCGATTGGTTCTGTAATAGAACGAAAAAATACCATCCAACTAGTAAGAGTATTAGCAGAGCTGTCTGATACATCTGTCATATTGAAAGTTGTTGGTTCTCTAGATGATCATCGCTATGTTGAGCAGGTTAGGATGGAGATTGATCGGTTGAAACTTTCAAGCCGAGTCCTGCTCTATGGGGTAGTGGCTCCAGATAAAATTTTTAGTGAGTTGCAAGGAGCTTCACTATTCGTATCTGCCTCTAAATACGAGGGAAGACCAAACGCGGTCTTGGAAGCTATATCTGTAGGGGTTCCAGTAGTGCTTTCGCCAATTCCACCTCACCTAGAATTGGTTGAGGATGGGGTTAATGGTGCCTCTGCTGATTTTGAAGATCCCAAGAGTGCTGCACGCTTAATAGATTCCCTTCTGACAGATCCTGAATTGCGAGCAAGAGCCAAAGCATATGGCGCGAAGGTATCTAAGATGTTTTCCTGGGAGAACTGTGCCTCTCAGTATATTAGGGAATTTAATATAGTGCAGTGAGAGAGCTATTTTAGCTCACAAGATCAAACTGTTCCGCGGCAGATAATTTTTTCTCCCATTCGGTAGCTCTCTTCTTGTTTATCTGAACAATGCCATATAGCTCTGCACTACAAATTTTAACGTCATAGCCATATTTTCTTTTTATAGGATCTTCTACGACTCTTGATCCACCAACTAGGTTTTCATGATCTGTTAGAACTAAGGATGCAAATTTTATCCGGTGTTTATTAAATCCCGTAGCTTCGTCGATCTGTTTAACAAGAGGAGGTGCTTCCCATGAGATCTGGGTATGGCACCAGTTATCTGGTTCTGTAGCTCTCATCTGGCAAGGATGAGAGTGCGGGCAAGGGAATAATGGATATAAGCCTTCTATTTTTTCAAAGATCTGATCTCTCAGAAGCATTAACTCCTGAGTCGCAAACTTTAATGCTGGTTCAATAATTAAGATCTTTCCATTTGAAGCCAGGCGATCTTTTAGTTTGTAGATTAGAGCCAGACGAGATTCATGATCTAATTCATTTAGAACGTTTGTTAGAAAGATTGCTTCGTATCTCTTTGAAGAGCTGTTTGTTAATTCAGCAGTTATATTTGTTGGGAGCTCTTTAGAAAAAGAAGAGGTAAGGATCTTTGCTACATTTCGCATCGCCGGTGAGGGCTCAACGATATCAATGCTGGAAAGCACGCAATTTGAGAATGTTGCTGCGAGCGAAGCTGTTCCAGGTCCAGCGCCGTAATCAAGAATATTGATCGCACTGTTTGTTAGCTCTGGAATTATGTTTCTTATGAGATGAAGAACCTTTGCTGCGTTAATTGATAGGTAATAAAGAGCATATGCCTTAGCCTCTTCTTCTTTGCTCATTAAAGTCATCTGAGAGCTTCTTTTTTCTACATACCTTCCAGAGATCCTTGAGATAGTCTCTGCGAGAGGAGAAAGGTGCTTTTTGCTGAGAGCTCCACTTAGGTATTGATTGTAAGCTTCCTCTGGAAGAAGCTTCTCTGCCATGTGTGCTTCTAGGTTTGCAAGGATCTCGTCAATTAACATTATTGCTCGACAGCGTTAAGATGAAACTGTAATTATAGCTAAACATTGGTCCTAAAGGGAGACGATAGTGAGTAAAGACAAGGTAATTTCACGAGAATTGGCAGCAAAAGTAGCCATGGAAGCTCGTGCTCAAGAAAGGATAGTAGTTTTTACCTCAGGTGTCTTCGATCTTTTACATTCAGGTCATGTTCGATATCTCGAAGAAGCACGGAGTAAGGGAGATCTATTAATAGTCGGAGTTAACTCAGATAAGTCGGTTAGGGAGAATAAGGGTGAGCTTCGTCCGATAGTTGGAGAGATTGAGAGAGCGGATGTTGTCGCTGGGTTAGGGTGTGTTGACCATGTCTTTATATTCTCAGAGAAAAACAATAGAGAGAATATAGAGCTGTTAAAGCCAGCAGTGTATGCAAAAGCCGGTGATTATTCTAAAAGCACCCTTTCTTCGGCAACTTTGGTCGAGTCTTACGGTGGAAAGATAGAGTTGCTAGCCTTTAAGGATGGAGTATCTAGCTCCTCAATAATAGATAAAATTGCAGCTTTGTACTCTTCGCGAGTTGTCGCAGCGACAGAGCTTCCACGAGGAGAACCAAGACCAGCTGTTTTTCTCGATCGTGATGGTACAATAAATGAATTTGTCGATTATCTTTCCTCTCCTGATCAATTCCAATTAATTCCAGGGGTGCTTGATGCGCTTTCTGCTCTTCAAGGAGCTGGATATCGTCTTATTGTTACGACGAACCAACCTGGTATTGGATTGGGAGTCGTGTCGCGAGAAGATTTCTTCGGTGTAACTAGAAAATTCTTTGGCATGCTGGGTCCTGCTGGCATTAAGGTTGATAAGATCTATTTCTGCCCTCACAGTGAAGCTGAAAGCTGTTCTTGTAGAAAGCCAAAGACCGGAATGATAGATAGAGCCTGTGCTGAATTAGCTATAGATAAAGAAAGGAGCTTTGTAGTTGGAGATACTACAATGGATATTCAATTTGCTACGAATGCAGGTATCCGTTCTATCTTGGTTAAAACTGGGATAGCTGGTGGTGATAAGAGGTTTGCTGCTCCTCCAACGCACGTTTCTAAGGATTTAAAAGCAGCAGCAGATTATATTATCTCTCAAAAGGCGGGGTGATTAAGTATGAGTGATAATAATGAAGACCTCTCTTTTGAGTTAGATGAAGATCTTGCTCCAGTTTTGGATGCAATGGGTCAGTTCGGTGCTAAGCTAGGACATGATTTCAATAATATTCTGGGGTCAATTCAGGGTTGCGTAGATCTTATTAAAGCTAAGGTTGAAAGACAGTTTCCTGAGGGCAATCCGTATGAAAAGCAGTTTAAATTAATCGAAGCTTCACTCAAGAAAGGGACCCTGATTACATCTAAAATAAGGGGTTACGTTAGACCTGGAGATAGTGATCGACAATCAGTTGATGCCTCTATTTTGTTTGCGGCAGTTTCGAAGTTAATAAAGGTATCAGGAGTTTTAGATACTGATATTGAAGTAGTTGTTGAAACAGATAGTTTGATTCATGCGAATGAGCTGCAGGTTTCACAGCTTCTAATCGGATTGTGCAGTAATGCTATTGATGCCA
>CAZTER010000268.1:0-3743 GCA_964612045.1 uncultured Bdellovibrionales bacterium | reverse complement strand
CATGTTTATCACAACATGAAGCTCGACTAACTCTAAAATAAGAATCTTATTAGTATGCGATCAAAGTGTACGAATTACTTCGTGCAATAAAGCAGCTCTCTTTGGAATCTCACTTACAATAATATATTCAAGATCTCTCTGATGAGCTCCGCCACCCATTACGCCAAATCCATCTAAGGTTGGAGCGATCTTTCCTGTGAAATTTCCATCTGATCCGCCCCCTACTCTTGCTGGAGTAAGAACTAATCCTAACTTAGCACCTATATCACGCGCTAAACTAAATAGCCGCTCAGATTCTACAGTTGGTTCTAACGGAGGGCGATTCACTCCTCCAGAAAAATGATATGTAGTACCAGGGAGCGGTCTAATCGAATGTAGATCTTTCAACGCCCTATCAGCCTCCTCTAAACTCCATACTCTAAGATCAATCTGCACTTCAGCTCTGTCTGCAACTACATTAGTTGCAGTACCACCAGAGATAATGTTGGGACCTAAGATCGTTCCACGCTCTAAATCTTGTATCTTCATAAGTTCTAAAACGAAGTGAGCTGCACTAACCACAGCATTTCGTCCCTTCTCTGGCTCAGATCCTTGATGAGCTGCCTTTCCCTCGATAGTGACAGTGATATCCCCCACCCCTTTACGAGCTATCTTTAAACCACCATCACCAGAAGGTGGCTCTACTACAAGAACAGCTTTTGCTCCATGTGCAGCTTTCTCTATGATATGCCGGCTAACACCTGATCCAACCTCTTCATCAGGAGTAACTAAAAGTTCGATCGTATAAGGAAGCTCTACCTGTAGATCTCTAAATGCGTGCAGTGCCCAAATAGCCTGAATCACACCACCCTTCATGTCATATATTCCAGGAGCCATGGCTTTATCTCCTTCGATACGCCACAACGTCTGCCAAGCTCCGATAGGATAAACTGTATCTATATGAGCTAATATTAAGATTCTTTGTATCGATTGACCTGGAAAGATTGCTCTACAGATTGAACCAACTTCAGTAGGTATCGACTTAACATCGACCTCACTTCGAAATAGAGAGCATAAAAATGAGAGGGCGTTATTAATGCCGTGAGGATCCCCTGAAGGACTTTCCAATGTCGTTATCTGTCTAATCTGATCAATGATCGTTGAGAGATTATCGGTAAAGTATCCGCTTAATCGATCTAACTCACTCATAATTAGAGTACCCCACTAGATGCACAAGTCATCTGGATACTTCTAATTGCTGTTTAAGGTAATTACTAGTGTAAATTAATTCTCAAGTTGTCTTAGCTATTCTTTTTTCGAGACCATACTCCAGCAGCAACCCCGTCCTGACCTGAGACCGGCCTAAATGCTTCGACTGCAGCCTGTTCGAATATAGAACCACGTCGCTCATTAGCAGTATTCAATGTATCAATAATTCCCTCACGAAGGTCAGTAGAAAGTGCAGCTAGAAGATGTGAGGCTCTATCATGGAATCCATTTACCTGAAGTGACACAACAAGCTTTGCAAGATGAGCTATCGCACGACGGTCTGTAGTCTTTAGAAGATCTCCAAAAGAGGTTCCTCCTAGAGCCGCCTCTGTAACTTTGCTAATCCATGCTGAGCCAAACTGACGAGCTTTAGCCAAAGTTTCACCGAGCTTTGCATCAGCACCTAAAGACCATGATTCTACGTCAGAATAAGGCATGGATCCCTTTAGATTCACGAGATCAATACTTAAAGATATCTTTGGTCCTTGCGGATCTTCTAAATAGCGCTGGAACAAACGACCAACACTTGGATATTCAGCATAAGAAGCAAAAAGAGATGTATATGAGCCTAAAAGACGAACGAACTGACTTAGCTTAGTTGAAAGATCTGGATCTGATAGATCAATATCTTCTACCAAAGAGAGCAAGATCTCTCGTTGCCAAGTTGCAGGAATAACTCCTTCTGATCCTTTAAGAACTTCTACAGCTTTTTCAAACTGCTCGATCCTTAATAAAACTTGTTCAGGAGAGACTAATTTTTGCTCTTTGTCAGTTAATAAATTGTAGGCGATATCAAAAGCTAGCTGTGATTCGATAGATCCTGGAAGTTTTTCAGCTAATCCAGAAACAGCTACTGTCAAACGCGAAAATACCTCAGGTAGGTCTGCTCCGAGCGCACCAGAACGTAGTACTCCACCAGCAATTCCAGAGACCACGTCAGTTGTATAATTAGAAAACTTAGTAGTAAGAGCATCTTCGCTTTCTGCAGCTTTTGTCTCTAAACCGACGGAAGATTGTTCTTTTGTAAGAACGGAAGCGATGCCTATCATCTTACAAGCATCCTGATTTGACCAACGCGGCCAAAATTCAAAATCACCAGTTAAGATCCGATGTGCCAATGTCCAGTATTTTTCTGAAGTTGCCAAAGAGCTCGGATCAATAATTGATGGTAAAGAAACCTCTGCAATCTTTGCTAAATCGCCTCCTGGAGCAGAAGTTTTTCTTTGAGTTGGCTCAAGTACTGCGGTTGACATCTGGAGATTCCTTGCAAAAATATGGAACCAGCGATTTTGCCTGAATCTAGATTCTTACTCAAAATTAGGTTTGCTTAAGAGTTAGTAACCTTGTCGGGTCAATCTAGTTAAGCTGTTGATTTATAAGAGTTTTATAACTTAATCGTCAGCAGAGATAAATTTTATAGTGCTTTTAGAGATCTATTAATACTTTGAACTTTTGAGGAAGTTCAGTAGATACGGCTCCAACAAAGTTCCCCAAATATGTAGCACCGATTAATTTACTTGAGCCTATCATACAACGCTCTGGCTCATTAAATTTCAATCCAGCTTTAGAATCACACCAACTAAACCTTACCTTTTCATCAGGCAGAATTTCCTCAACCACGATATCAAACAATACCTGGCTTTGTGGAGATCTCTCACTCTGGCGACATCCTAATTTTACTCTTACTTTATCTCCAACATTGAGGTTTTTTAAATTTTTACGAGATAAAATATCTCCTTCTTTCAACGCAATTCTCTTAGATTTATCTGTTGGCTCATTCTTTCGTTTTTCAACTCCGCACGCCTCTAGTTGTAGAAGTAATCCCTCAACAAACTTACGATCAACGCTCTTATGTGGAGTTTCCTCTGTCCAACTTGGAGTATCAACAACGGGAGTTATTGTATACTGCTCAGTTCTCACTATTGGAGATGGCAAGCTAAGCTCACTCTCTGTTGGCTCTCCTTGTACTCTAAAAAACTCACAATACTCGGTCTCAGGATCTGTAAATAATCGACATAGATCAGTTAGTCCCTGCTCACTCCAGGAATCATCACGTTGGAATATAGCTCTACCAAAGAGCTTCTCATGATTTGGTTCTTCAAGTTTACTTCCTGATAAAAACCCTCGGAATGTCACATAACTCCAACTCTTCGGGATATCTAACAGAGATTTTAAGAGTGTGTGTAGAATTGCTCTATTTTCAGGAGAATCAGCACTCTTACTCTGAGAGATAAAAGGTTCTTCAGATTTAATCTCTAGAAGTTGTGAAAATCGTGGGAAAGAAAGTCCACGTTCTGAAATAGCGATTAACAAGGCAGAAACAACCACCTCAGTATTTTCACGAGCTCGATTGATTAGAGTTAGTATTCTCTCCTGCCTAATAGCTCCTTGCTGATCCTGATATGCAGGATATGCTATTTTGCTTTCCCTCCAAGCCTGAGTAAGAGAGTCTAATTCAGCAGTAAAATGCTGCTCTTCTGCAGGAGTTAAAAAGG
>CAZTER010000267.1:0-3747 GCA_964612045.1 uncultured Bdellovibrionales bacterium | reverse complement strand
ATCAACTATCTTTGATCTCAAAAGACACTGCAGGAAATGCCGGAGATTTTAGCAGCTCTAATCCGCATATAAGCTTCTCGGGTAGATTTATAACATTTTCAACACTAGCAAATAACCTGGTTGGCCCGAGTGACACTACCAGGATAAAACTAGTAGTGCTTGATCGAACTACAGGGACTCTCTCTCAAATCAATACAAATTCAGAGGGCATTCCAGGTAATGGCGATGGGCAAGAAGCTAGAATCAGTCCGAATGGAAGGTTTGTTGTTTTTAACGATCAATCCTCAAATCTGGTAGAGAACGATAATAACTCGTATGATGATATCTTCCTAAAAGATAGATTAACAGGAGAAATAAAGAGGGTTTCGATAAACTCCTCTGGTGGAGAGCTTGATGGAAGTTCAGATAAAAGTTTTATCTCTGGAGAATCCTTTAATGCACTAAAAGGACTATTATCTTTCAGAACTTTTGCTCAAGATGTAACTTCTGAACCCTCAAATGGAGATGGTGAACTTTATACCCTCTCGTTCTCAGTTCCTAAACCAGAATTAACTTCTGATACAAAAATTGAAGCTCCTGCAGATGTAATTAATCCTCGAAGAAAGATAATTCGAGTGAATATGCAGTCTTATACACTACCTAATTCTTCTCCTGCTCTAGAAGCAACACTTGAAGCAAAAAAGAAACGTCAGGTGATTTACGACACACGACTAGAGGATAAGAAGAGAAAAGCAAACAGACAAAGAAATGTAGGCAACAGAAATAAAACCACATTCAGAAATGTAAAGCCAGGAACCTATTCTGTCAGATATAGGGTAATGGTCAAGAATGGCTCAAAGACACAGAGCACAACTCCATTCAGCCCAAGACAGGAGTTTCAAGTTCGTTAAGGAGAGGTATGGGAATAAACTGTGAAACACTAAAAGAGACTAGGGAATTAATGCTAAAAAAATTAGCAAATGTAATTCCGGAGATAGAAATTGCATATAAATCTGAGATTGTTTTCGAAATTAACAAATTAAAAAAGGAACGTGACGCAATAATTCTAGGTCATAATTACATGGAACCAGCACTTTACCATACAGTTCCAGATGTGGTTGGTGATTCACTTTATTTATCAAGACAAGCAGCACTAACAGATAAGAAAATTATAGTGTTCTGTGGTGTCGAGTTTATGGCTGAAACGGCAAAGATCCTTAGCCCAGATAAGCTTGTACTTTTACCAGCCAAAGAGGCTGGTTGTTCACTCGCAGCAAGCATTACAGCTCAAGATGTGCTAGACCTTAGGGCAAAATATCCTGGTGTTCCAATAGTTACATACATAAATACTTATGCTGATGTTAAGGCAGAGGTTGATTACTGTTGTACCTCTGGAAATGCAGTTGCTTTGGTTAATTCGATTAAGTCAGATAAAATTATCTTTCTTCCTGATGAATATTTAGCAAGAAATGTAGCTGCTGAAACTGGGAAGGAGATCATAGTTCCAGATCTAAAAAGCCCACAATCTATTGAGTCCGCTTCAGATAAACCAATAATGATCGGCTGGAAAGGTCGATGTGAAGTTCACGAAAAATTTACAGTGAACGATATTAAGGCAGTCAGAGAGCAGTATCCTGGAGTCGCAGTGCTATCTCATCCGGAATGCAGTCCAGAGGTTGTTGCAGCTTCTGACTTTGCTAACAGCACATCAAGAATGGTGGATTATGTTAAACAAACTAACGCTCCATACTTCTTGATTCTAACCGAATGTAGCATGGCAGATAATATTATCGCAGAAAATCCAGAGAAAGAGATCGTGCGGATGTGCAGCATAAGATGTCCACATATGAACCAGATTACACTTGAAGATACATTACTTGCTCTTCGTGAAGATAAATATCCGATTGAAGTACCAGAGGATATTAGAAAGAGAGCGAAAATATCACTAGATCGAATGCTGGCTGTACACTAGCTTAATGCAGTTATTATCACCTACCTAGCTTATTCAGGAGACCAACCTATTCTCTCTAAGGCTGGTTGTAAGAATGAGATTGGGTTAATTGTTGTTGCTTTAATGATGACATCCTCTTTTACTGCGTTAGCTTGACGTACCAATTCGCGACACTCAACCAGGTCTAACATAGAGCCACTTAAAGGATCGGTAAATTTTGTTCCGTCTCGTTCAACCACAGTAGCTTCAAGCTCTCTAAAAACAATTTTTTTTGTTCCAACGGGAGCATTAGCTAATGGAGATAGATCACTTACATAGATTATATGATTAGGGTTGCAGATAGAGAGAGATGATACGATAGGATTAATTGGGACATGCTTATTATCTGGGATAACCATCTTATAAACATCTGGCCAAGCAAACTGTACAGCTGTTGAAATATCTTTGGCACTCTTTAACTCTCGTGTCCAAGCATTCCCAAAATGAGTTACTCCAGTAGCTCCTGCACCAAAAGCTTCAATAAGCTGCTCTGTAGTTGCGTTATGATGTCCGAGAGAAACAACGACACCAAAATCATTTTTTATCTGAGAAATTGCCTCAATAGACCCATCGAGAGCTGGAGAGAGTGTAATCCAAGAAATTTTTCCCTCTGCTAACTTAAAAAGCTCGGCTATATACCGAACATCAATTATCTGATTTTCTCTCACTATCGATTCTGAGTGAGCCCCTCGGCACGAAACAGAGAAATAAGGCCCCTCAATTCCTATTCCAAGAATTGCTCGTCCCCAAGGCTCTTTCATCGCTTGAGATAGTACAGGTAAAACTTTTTGATATGTCTCAATCGTTGAGGTTGTAATAGTTGGGCAATAGTATGAGACACCCCTACTTCTTAATGTCTCTGTAGCCATCTTAACGGCATCTAAATCAAGGTTTGGATCAGAGAAGTCTATGACACTAAGTGAGTTTTCTCGTAATACCGATATTCCATTTACATGAATATCAACGCAGCCAAGAACCTCTGGCGATAAAGCAGTGCATGTATCTGTTGTTACCATAGCTATTCCTTAGTGAACTCAATGCCGGGTAGGCTGAAAGAGCTATTAGGCATAGATAAGACTATGCACAACCCCTCCTAAGGTAACAAAAACAAAAACTTAAGCAAAAGCTAGAATAAGAAAGATTACTCAGCTCTACTTACGTATGCACCATCTTCGGTTCTAACAATAATACGTTCACCTTGAGCGATAAAAGGTGGAACGCTTAACTGAAGACCTGTATCAGTAACAGCTGGCTTTGGAGAGTTGCTTGCAGTTGCTCCTCGAATTTCTGGAGAAGTATCTGCGATAGTAAGAACAACTGTAGATGGAAGAGAAAGAGATAAAGCCTGGCCTTCCCACATTGTAACATCTACCTTCATCTGCTCCTGAAGATAATAGATATCTTCACCAACTCCAGCCTTAGTCATTGTGATCTCTTCGTATGACTCTGAAAGCATGAAATGATATCCATCATTATCGGAGTAGAGATATGTCGCCTCGATAGTCCTTGCATCAGCTTCTTCAAGCTTTACACCAGAACCGACCTTAAGCTCGCACTGGTTTCCAGTAACTAAATTACGCATTTTTAACTGTACCCAAGCTTTTAGGTTGCCAGGAGTTAAGTGATTAAAATCTAGAACTCTATGGGGTGCGTTGTTATGAAGGATAATGGCACCGCGGCGAATATCAGAAGCGATCATAGAATAGACCTCGAACAAAACAGTTACGTTATTAAGAGAAAATAGCATCCGGAGTTCGGAAACTAAAAAGCCGTCGTAG
>CAZTER010000266.1:0-3748 GCA_964612045.1 uncultured Bdellovibrionales bacterium | reverse complement strand
CCTTGCTCTTAAGCAAGAGAATCTTCCTGCTACCGCAGTGAATAATTTATCCGCTGAAGGACTGCAGCTACGAAATGCTTTTACTGAAGCTTTTTATAACGATCTGAATGCTCCGAAAGGAGTCTCTGTAGTATGGGAGGTCATAAACAACAAAGCTCTCTCAACTCAAGATAAACTGGCACTTCTTTTAGACTTCGATCAGATTCTCGGATTAGAACTCGCTTCAGTTACTGCCTCAGCAATTCCTGAAGAGGTATTAACTCTAGTTAGAGATCGCGAAACAGCTCGCAAAGAGAAGCGTTGGGCAGACTCAGATGCTCTTCGTAAACAGATCGACGATCTAGGTTATATCGTAAAAGACAATGCTGATGGATCGGCAGTAACTAAGAAGCTTTAGACTATCGTCCTAGAAGACGCGCATAGTTTGGATGCAACTTAGAATGCGCAGTAGCATATACAGTGGCCTCTCCCATCTTAAAGAGCACTGGATAGCGATCTCTGTCATTCTCAAATTTCTGCAAACCAGCAGCCGGATACGTCTCTTTCTCAACCTTGCTCACGACTATGAGGTCAACACCAAAGTTAAATAGTAATCTCTCTGCTTCTATCTCGTCAGTTGTTGAGTAGATCCGATTAATCGCATCCTTTCTTTTTTGTACACTGTTAAAAGGAAGCCCTCTCTGACTAACATGATGATCCCACCCTAGAAGAATAGGAAGTCCTGTATTCATCTGAACTCTAGTAAACTTGCTATACGAGATTCCATAGGCCTCAAGCATAACAGGAGTTCCAGATACTTTCTTTAACAGCCATTGATACATGAAATAATCATCAGGATTTTTTTGATATATAAAGGCTGTACCATCTAGAGTTGGTCGCGGTCCCTCTATTCGCTTATAAGCTGTCATCATTGCTACATTCTTACCTGTAGCAACAACGCACGGCGCTATCACTACAAAAGCTAAGAGTGCGATACTCCATTTAAATATCGAGACTAATAGTCTGTGTCTAAGCAGAGAACATCTCTCTATAAATATACAGAACAATCCAAGAGAAGCGGATCCGAATAACAACCAGACAATATTGTACACCTTAAAGATTGTGTTCATTCGATCAAACAAGAAGAACAGCTCTGCGATACCAGCTAAAAGTGCTGCACTTATCAACAGCGCTGATAGAGCGACCGAAGTTCCATCCGGTAATCGAATCCAAAAAATAATTACACCGATACCGATAATTGCAGAGAGGAAGAGCATTATCTCAACTGGAGATCCACCATCTCCCAAGAGGTACCAAACCATCGCAGCAATCGGTAGTAAGATTACTAAAAGACTAGTTAGTAGTCTGAGTATAGTTGGACGAATTACATAACTTTTTCCAACAATCAGAAGTCCGAAAGCAGATACTGCTGCTAGAAGATACCAATGACCATGAACTGCAAATAATTGCCATAACGCATTAAACTCTTCATCATTTACATATCCCCAACCTAGCTTTACGCCGGAGGCCGTATCATGAAGAAAAAGTCCTGAGATTAAAAATCCAGTAATCGCAAAGATAAACCCGAAAACTCCAACTTTTGTGATATTCGATAAAAGACCACTCCAACTTGCTGTCAGCGATATAGAACAGAGATAAACACAGAGAAAGACTCCGACCATCACACTTCCAGTGATGAAATCCCAAGAGTTCATCATGGCTAAAGATCCCCATATTGCTCCGAGTGCAACGACTGCTCTCGCGCGCGACCGATCTCCCAAAATGGGAGAGTTCCATATTGGAGTTACAACATAAACAGCAACTCCAATCAGAAGCATAACAAATGGCAGTGCTATTACATGTGCATGAAGATCTCCAAAGATGAATGACCAGATCGGATACTCAGTAATTGCTGGTGATTTAAGAACTCGAGAGGAAGCCCAAAAGAGGTCAAAGCTCTTTATAGCTCCTAAGTACCATAACCTTAGAACCTCATAATCTGAGAGTGATGCAATCATTATTGCTGATAATCCAGCCAACCATCGCTTAGATGTAAACTGAATAAATAATCCGTAAGCAGCAGCTATCAGTAAAAGCGGAAGAACTAAGAGAGATAAATTATAACTTACAGAGGATTGAATTCCACTCAACAAGGAGAACATTGCAAAGATATAAGTACCGAAATAGTAGTACTGCATCCTGTGTCCAGCAGCCCATGGATCTTGTGGAGGAAGAGTTTGCTCTCGATGAAAGAAGTTAAAAAAACCAAAATCCATGACCTTTTCTCCCCAGAAGATCTCTGGTTGAAAAGCTCTAACGAAAAGCCAGAAAATAGCTCCGAAAAGAATAACTGATTCAATTGCTAAAACATGAGGCCAAACTTGCTCTTTAAATAAGACAAAGATCTCTCGCCTCCCCTTCACAAGGCTGATAGCGATAACAATCATAATCAGGAGAACGAACCAAGGAAGACTTCCATTTACAGTTGAAAAACCTAATGTTGGAAGTAACCAACACAAATACCCGAAGATTAAGACTCCCAATACTTTAGAGAAGGCGTAACCACGATCTGGCATAAATCCGAACAGCCAATTAGCCAAAGGCCACGCCAACAAACCGACTATCTCAAATATTGCGATCCATAAAAACAGATCAAAAAACCAATTAGGTAATTGAGAGGTAGTTTTATAGAGGTCAGCTCCTGCATCTCTTAAAAGTATATCTTCTCGAGTAGGTAGCGATCGATCGCCTCTTGCAATATCAACCCGTCTCCGAATCTCATCCGCAGATAAACGATCAATATTTTTAAAGATTGTTACTTTAGGATGGTCATAGACAGAGAAACTTTCATCTAAAAGGTCATCGTTCCATTCGAAACCAAGAAATGCAACCTTTGGTTTTACTGTTTGCTCTAATTTATAGCCGAGACGGTCTGCGTATAATAACTTTAAAAGTGTATCACTAAAGAAGAACTCTTCTGGCAAACGTGGAATAGAACCAGGAATACGAGGAGTTGGGAAAGCGATATAATCAGAGGTTGCTATCTGATTAGTCATAGTACTGATCTTATCTGGAGTATCTCTCTCGTAGATCGGCAGGTCAAAATCCTTACCCTCGTACTGATATGTTTTGCGATCAAATCCTGGAAGAGCTACCGGAACTTTATCATCCCAGTGAACGCCAAGAATACGAGAGCCATCAGGGATATTCTGATAAATCCATCTCGATGCGACATGATACGAGTGCTCAAGTGAATAGAGCCGAGAGAAAGCGATGCTATAGATTAAAGCAGCACCAGCAACAAAGAAGATCGGAATCAAACTCCAGCTACGTTTTACTCCACAACTTCTCAACAGATCACATACTCTCACAACACCATAAGCTGCGACTAGTGAAAGTATCGGATAAATCGGCAGAAGATATCTTGGAAATTTAACCTGCAATCCAGCAACTGAGATAAATATCCCCAAACTCCAGAGGGCAAGAATGATCGGCTCACTTCGAAGCGTCCGATGTTTAATCGCATAGACAGTGGCGGACAGAAGAAATATTAAACCGGCTACAATAGATAGGAAGAGAGGTATACCAAATGTTCCTTTGAACATCTGATAGAGAGGATATAAGAAAGGAGTAGTATTCCAGTATTGAATTGTATATGGAGGACGCCAATCACCTCGGGTCATACTAATCTGCTCGAGGTTATGTTTAAAAAAAATAAAAAAATCGAGCACCGCATAGGGCTCAACACAAACAAAAACAACTAAAGAAG
>CAZTER010000265.1:0-3756 GCA_964612045.1 uncultured Bdellovibrionales bacterium | reverse complement strand
ATTTACAGCAAGTTGGTTTTACTGAAACTAAGAGGGAGATTAGTCGTGTTCAAGAAAGTTTTATCATCGGTTTTATTGTTAGCTCTTTTTGGATGTAGCAGTCAGATGGCTGCTAAAACTGAGACAACAGCAGATGGCCGCGCAGTCGTCTATGATGAGAGTTATGTTGGCGAGCCGGTCGGAGACACTCTAGCAGAGAGAACTGCACAACAACGTGAAATTGTTAAGCGTCAAGAAGAGGAGATCAAGAAACGAGAAAGAGAGATCGAGGATCTTAAGCGTCAGCAGTATCACAATCAAAGACAACAAAGATATTCTGAAAGTACATACGTAGGAGAGTAGAGATATGACTAATCTTAAAAACGATTTTATTACGAAGTCAGTAAAAATAACCCTTATAAGCGCAGTACTTTTTGTAGTTTCAGGATGTACAGATCCAGGTCAGAAAACTGCTATCGGCGCAGCTACCGGTGGTGTTGTAGGAGCCGGTTTGGGTGCAATAATTGGAAGCCAAACAGGTGATGCTGGTACAGGATTAGCACTAGGTGCAGTTGCTGGATCTGCTGGCGGAGCATTAATCGGCAATTCTATTGAAGCTCGAGACGAGCAGGCGTTAGCGCAAAAGAAGACAATCAATAAGCATCAACGAGTTCTTAATCAGCAAAGAAGAGAGATCGAGCAACTTCGTGAAGGTTCCATAGCTGGAGATCCTTCTGCTAGAGCTTCTCGCTTCCCAGATCCTAATCAATCGCTCTCTTTCAAATATAGACGCGCACCAGCAAGTGGATACAAGACTGAGAGCCCTTCCTCTATATCGTCAGCTCGGTTTGGAAGAGACAGTTACGGTTCTGCCTCTCCATCTACAATGGTGCGAGGACAGGAAAGGAATGTCTCCCAACAAGTAGATAGGTCTTCAATCTCAAGTCGAGATATCTCAATTCCAAGCTCACGTATTGAACCTCGTGCAGACTCTGGGCTTCAAGCTAGAAGCGCAGCGCTTACAAGAGAGTCCTCTATTGCTTCTGACTCTGCGGTTGCGCCTGTTAGAGCTAATGCTGAGAGAATCGCTCGCAACGCCGAGGTAGTACCTAGTGCGAAGTTATCTGCGCCGGTAGTAGAGCGCTCTACTCGCGAAGTAGAAGTTGAGGATTCTGTCGAAACTCAGCCTGTAGCAAAATCTCAGCAAGCTCCTAAAGCTGCACTATTTGAAGACCAGGTTAAGGAAGAAGCTGCTGTTGAAGAGAAGCGAGAGATCGTTACTTCTGGAGCGGTAGTAGAGAGAGAACTTCCTGTAGCAAAAATTGCTCAACCGTCAGAGGGAATTCCATCTGCTCCTGTTGAGCTTGAAGAGCCGATGGCGATTGATGCTCCTAAGGAGGAGTCTGTTCCAGCTAGAATAGCTCAACCAGCACCAGCCTTGTCAGAGTCATGTAAGTCAGCACAGGAAGAGGTTTCTCGAGCAAGTGCAAGTAAAGAGCATGCTGATAAATTGTTTTTCTATCGTAGAGCACTAAGGTTGTGCCCAGAGGATGCTTCGATTCATAATGGACTAGGTGAAATTTATAAAGCTCTAAATAGAAATGTAGATGCTGAGTTCGAATTTAGAGAGGCTTTACGATTAGATCCAAGTCTTGCAGTAGCTCAGGAGAATCTTTCAAAGATTAAATAAGATATGACTTTCAGATCGCTCTTACTATCTATACTTATTATGGTCTTAATTGGTTGTGAGGGTGGTGGCCAATTTCGTTCTCGCGAAAAAGGTGCGCTAGGTGGTGCAGCAGCAGGTGCTGGCTTAGGAGCGATAATAGGTCATGGAGTTGGTGAAACCGGCGCTGGAATAGCGATCGGATCGGGCGTTGGAGCTTTAGCTGGCGCGCTAATCGGTAATGAGATGGATAGCCGAGAAGATCGGTATAATGCTCAAGACCGAGCTCTTAATGAGCAAGAGCGTCAGATAGAAGAGAATAGAAGGATTATTGATCGACTTAAATCCCAAGGAACAGATGCTCGACTTACAAAGAGGGGGGTTGTTGTAAATCTTCCTGATGTTTTATTTGAGTTTGACAGTTATCAACTAACTTCAGCCTCAAGAGGAACCGTAGATCAAATTGCAGATGTATTGAGAGATAACTCAGGACGTCATGTCGCTGTTGAGGGGCATACTGACGCGCTTGGAACCAGTGAGTATAATCAGAGACTCTCAGAGAATCGTGCGAGAGAGGTTTCTAGGGCTCTAGTCCAATCAGGGGTTCATCGTGGAAGGGTTTCTACTCGAGGTTTTGGTGAATCGAGACCTTTAGTATCAAATAGCTCCGCTTCTGGTCGTCAGAGAAATAGACGAGTAGAGGTAATAATCGAAAATCCTCTCCCCTAGAATAAGAATGTGGAGGTACTCTTCCATTCTAGTACTCTAGGGGAGAGTAACTATCCTGCAAGTGCTTCCTCTGATTGTAGGATCATCTCAGGTTCCTTTCCTTCATCGATAACCTTGTCGGTTATAATGACCTCTTTAACTCCTGAGGTGCTTGGAATGTCGAACATAACATCGAGCATAGCCTTTTCGATGATTGCTCTTAGACCTCTAGCTCCTGTTTTCTTTTCCAAAGCCTTCTTGGCTATGGAGGTTAGGGCGCTGTCGGTAAATGTAAGATCTACTCCATCCATACCAAGGAGATGCTTATACTGTTTGGTAATTGCATTCTTTGGTTTAGTCAGAATCTCGATTAAGGCAGCTTCATCAAGTGGCTCCAAAGTTACTGTCATTGGAACTCGTCCGATGAATTCGGGAATCATGCCGAACTTTAATAGATCCTCAGTCTCTACATACTTTAGAAGGTTGGCCTCTTTTTCAGCGCGACGCTCCTCAGTAGCAGATCCGAAACCTAGAGATTTCTTTCCAACTCTCTGGCCGATTACCCTCTCAACACCTTCAAATGCTCCGCCTACAATGAAGAGGATATTTGTAGTGTCTACCTGGATGAACTCCTGTTGTGGATGTTTTCTTCCACCTTTAGGTGGAACGTTAGCACGAGTTCCTTCCATGATCTTTAGAAGTGCTTGTTGAACACCTTCGCCAGATACATCTCGAGTTACTGAAGGAGAGTCGCTCTTACGTGCAATCTTGTCGATCTCATCAACATATACGATTCCACGCTGAGCTTTCTCTACATCGTACTCGGCTGCTTGGAGTAAGTTTACAATGATATTCTCAACATCCTCTCCAACGTATCCGGCCTCAGTGAGGGTGGTTGCGTCAGCAATAGTAAATGGAACATCAAGGATTTTAGCTAATGTTTGAGCTAATAAGGTCTTACCGCATCCAGTTGGACCAAGAAGTAAGATATTTGTTTTCTGAATCTCAACTTCAGGGCGAGTATGTTGATTATTCTGTATGCGCTTATAGTGATTATGTACTGCAACAGCTAGTGAACGCTTCGCTACATCTTGGCCAATGATATAATCATCAAGTGCCTGTTTGATCTCTTTAGGGGAGAGAAGTTTATCTTTTGGACTAAATGAAGCTGACTCTTGAAGCTCTTCTGTAAGAATATCATTACAAAGGTCGACGCACTCGTCACAGATATAGACACCTGGACCAGCTACCAGCTTTCGCACCTCCTCCTGAGTTTTGCCACAAAATGAGCAAACTAGATTGTGTGAACGTCGGCTGAAATCTCTTCCCATAATAACCTTCCTCTTTGAACCAGGAGAACTCAAAAACCGCTAGGTCTATCCCTTATACTTATTGAGATGCTA
>CAZTER010000264.1:0-3756 GCA_964612045.1 uncultured Bdellovibrionales bacterium | reverse complement strand
GGAACTGTAACGATGGGAGAGGTGGTTTCTGCACTCAATGCGCTAGGAGCAACTCCTCGCGATCTCATCTCGATCTTCCAGGCGATGAAAAAGGCAGGAGCATTAAATGCAGAGTTGATCGTGATGTAGGAGTAGTGACTCATGGATGAATTTAAGATCGGAAAATTAAATTTAAACTCACTCTCATCTCTTCAACCATTGAAGAATGGCCAGCAGCTTGATCAGGTGAAAGGAGCATTAGAAAAGAAGGGATCTCAGGACAAGGCTGAGATTGAGAAGGCAGCTACTCAATTTGAGTCACTTCTTCTCTCTCAGATGTTCCAGTCTATGTGGGAGACCGTTCCTCAAGAGGGTTTGTTAACTGGAAGTCGGGAAGAGGCTATGTTCCAGGATATGTACCGACAGGCGTTAGCAGATGATATCGCCAAGAATAATAGTTTAGGGATAAAAGAGGCCTTTATTCGCGAGGTTAGCAGGGATAAGGGAGAGGGAAGTAAAGAAAAATGATCCTTACCACCGTTTTAGGCATCTTAACCTAAGCTGGTAGTATAAGATCGCGTTGTACGGAGTGGCATATGACAGTAGATGCAACAGGGAAAGTTAGAGTTGGTAACCTTGGAGTCGGTGACCTAGGGACTGAGGATGCTGTTAGGATTGTTAAGTCTGACGGACGTCGAACCACAAATCAAACCACAGGGGATGGTGACTCAGCTTCTCCAATCGTTGATAAGGTTGATCTAGAGACCTCTAGAACTTTGCAGGATGTGTTGAACTTAGACACATTTAATGCAGAACGAAAGGCAAAGATTGATGCTTTGAAAGCAAAGATTGAAAAGGGAGAGTACAATCCATCAAGTGAGGCTATTGCAAAAGCAACAGCTGGAGAGATTGTTCAGGAGATCTTATACGCCAAAGCAGTCGGTGATAATCGAGAGTAATTCTAAGGGAGACTCTTTGCCATGATAGAGAAGCACGGCCGTTGGGTTCGTGAGGTTGAGCGAGTCTTAAGGGAAGAGATCCAATTACAGCTAGAGTACGCCTCAATATTAGAAGAGGAAAACTCAGTCCTTTCTAAATTTAATGCTGAAAAATTAGAATATCTAAGTGCTAAACGAGGTGAGATCTGCGAACGAATTATGCGGTTTCGCGATGTCAGAAGGGATCTAGTTCTGGAGATTCGACCAGATGGAGATTCTACAATAACTAAGATACTGAATGAAGAGGCCCATCCTACCGATCGATCTAGATTGGTTCCTTTATGTGAAAAATTAAAGATCTTAGTAAATAGTAATAGAGCTCGTAGTAGTGAGTATAGCTGTCTTGCTAATTTTGCTCTTGGTGTCGTTAATGGAACCCTCTCTTTAATATGGTCAGCGACTCAATCAGTCACACGTGCATATGGGCGTTCTGGAAAGATTAACGAAAGTTATGCTCCTAAGACACGAGAGCAGTTAACTCTGAAAGAAGCTTAATTTTGCCCTACTAGATATTCTTTTTGATCCATTAGTTCGAGCGAATGTGCTTATCTTTTGTTCTAATCTATAGAATCTCTAGCTCCAATCTAAGTAGCCTAATATTTAGATTTTTTAGTCCTGAAGCTTCGTTACATCAATAGTGGCACCCCATTTGCACTCTAATAGCTGAGGAGAGTTATAGCGGAAATAATTGCCGCTAGTTCCATAGCTATATGACTGATTTTAGCTCGAAAATTCTCAATAACTCGGTTGGAGCTCTTGCTGCACAGCAGGCAGTAATTGCCACAACTGCAAATAATATCGCGAACGTTAATACCCCTGGGTATGCTCGTCGTTCAATTGATCTCCAGACCCGTGTAACTCGTGGAAGCTCAGGAACTCTTGATATCGGAAATGGTGTTGAGATTGGAAGAGTTCAGAGAATAACAGACGAATACATAACTAAGTTGTTGCGTACAGCTGCGGGAGATCAATCTTACGCTGGAGTAAGAAATGAGTTTTTAGATCGAGCACAGCAACTTTTTGGTTTAACAGATACAGATGTTACTGTTGGTACTACTCTTGGACAATTCTTTGATGCAGCAGATGATTTAGCAGCAAATCCATCAAGCGTTGAATTAAGAACAAGCTTTATCTCAAAAGCTAATGATCTAGTTAACTCTATTAGGACCACATACGAAGGATTAGCAAGCTTACAAGGTGAGTTAGATCAGCGGTTAGCTAATGAAGTTCAGAATGTTAATAGCTTAACCTCTCAAATAGCCGAGCTAAATGGCTTGATCGTATCTAGAGAGGGTATTAGCGGAACTGTTGCTGGAGATGAGCGCGATAGACGCGATGTGTTATTACAAAGCCTTGCAGAGAAGATGAATTTCTCTGTTGTAGAAGAAGGTGACGGCAGCCTTTCTATTACCCTTCCTAATGGATTTCCATTAGTTAATGGAACTTCTACTCGTAAATTAGAGACTACACCTGCTCCAAGTTTTCTTACTGGAACAGCGCCAGGGCTTGATGGTTCTGGCATGAACTTTGTGGTGTTTGATTATGCTCCAGGCGCAACAAATGAGCATGTAGATCTAACAAGTCAGTTCACAGGTGGAGAGATCGGAGCAATCCTGTCACTTAGAGGAACTCATACAGCTTCAAATACCTCTCCATTTCAAGCTACAGGTACAATCGTAGATCTTGCATCAAGAATTGAAGGGTTATCTAGAAGTTTACTTACACAATTTAATACCACTTATCTTGGTCCAGATCGCGATAGTGGAACAGCAGGACACCAACCATCTTCGGGTGATCTAGATGGAAATACCCCATCAGTATTTGGATTGTTTACATTTGCTGGTGCTACGGATGCGAATAGTGATGGCTTGCCAAGTACATCAGATCTTACTGCTAGTGGAATTACCTCTTTCTCCTCAGTACTTCAGTTAACAATCTCGGATCCTAGAGATGTTGCAGCAGCAAGAGATGTTAGTGGTGGTGCTCCTGCAGCGGCCGTCTATCCATCAGGTGATGGCGCTAATATGCGTTCGTTAACCGCGTTGCGTGATAGTACACTTACTTATTCTGTCGGGTCGTTCTCGTATAGCGGCACTGTTGAGCAACTTTATTCAGATACAGTCTCTAAGGTTGGTAATGAAAAAGCTAGAGCTGAAATCGACCTGCGTGTTGCGTCAGGAAATTTAGAAACTGCTCAAAATAGAAGAGATGAAGTTTCTGGTGTCAGCTTAGATGAAGAGTTCACAAACTTAATTAAATTTCAGAAAGCTTATCAGGCTGCTGCGAAGATGATTCGCGTCGGTCAGGAGCTGCTAGATGAGATTATACAGGCAATATGACACGAGTATCACTATCACAACTATCCCGTGGCGCTATTAACGATGTTTTTAATAACTATAATGATGTTATTAAGTATAGTGACCAGCTCTCCTCTGGTTATAAAGTAACTAAACCAGGAGACTCGCAGCGTGGAGCCACGATTGCTGATCTTAGAAATGTTCTTAATAAAGTATCGGCTTATTCTGAGAGACTAAAGCCAGCTAAATCATTTTTGTCGTATCAAGAAGAGGTAGTCGCTCAAGCTTCTGACATTGTTCTCAAAGGCAAAGAGTTAGCCACGCAAGCAGCTAGCGAAACATATACTGCAGAGCAGAGAGCGACGATCGCTAAAGAGGTATGGCAATTAAGAAATCAGTTAGTTTCTCTCGCAAACTCAAAGTATCAGGGTAAATACGTTTGGGGTGGAACGGATAGTGATGATCCACCTTTTGATGCTGCT
>CAZTER010000263.1:0-3762 GCA_964612045.1 uncultured Bdellovibrionales bacterium | reverse complement strand
GGATGAATGCAGTTGGATCGGCTAGGTGAACTGGCCTGAAATAGAGTAGCCCCGGTACTCAAAGGAAGTGCTGTAGCACTGTAAATGCGCAATAGCTCGGAGAGAATGCTGTAGAATCAGATACGTGAAAGCTCAAGTATCAAGCTATGTAGCACCGCTACTGCTAAGAAAAAGCTTCATGCCCAATCTCTGATGGATTTATTGTAATGCTTAGGGAGAGATAGAAACATTCAGTAAGGTTCAGCTCGTATCAGTTTGTAGCTGATAGCGATATCTTGTAACTCTTTATAATCAAAGAATAAATTGAGTAGCCCCGGTACTATAAAGATGGTGGTAAGAGCCTCATTTTGAGATGTCACCCTTTCTCTCCTCCAGCTCATAACTTAAGCAACCCATAGATAACTATGAATAATCTAGGTATGGGCTGAAAGGTGAAGTCGATTAGTAATGCTTAAGGATTTTGAATCTTGTAGTCATCATCCAAAGGAGGCTTCTGCTCAAGGTCAAACAGATCTTAGAGAGGCTTGTGCTGCGACCTTAGATTTTGAGAGACGCTCATCCTTAGATATCACTCCAGAGCTATCTAAGTCAGATATTAAAAAATTAAAAAAAGGGGAATTCCCAGATAAATTAATCCATGGCTTACAACTTGAATTATCAACAACGCCACTAGGTATAAGATTTCAATCTCTATTAAGTTCCGTTTTTACTGCTATTTGTCCACCTGCTGTTGTAGATCAAGATAAAATTCCTATTCGCTTTTTATACTCGCATTCAGAGCATGTGTCCGCGTGTGTACTTCGTCATGCTAAACCAATAACGATGGTATTCGGACGAAATTTTCTTTCTGGTACAACCTCAGTTGATCAATCAAAAATAGATCTTTTTAAAACACTTGGCGCCTATGTTGATTTCATCCCTGAGAGTGGTGTTGAAAGAATATGCAACAAACCAACTGAATTATTTGGAGTCGCGTTTCATGAATTACTGCATGCTATTCGTACTCATCACTTAGGAGATATCGCAAACTCAAAACTTGAGGAGACTGCCGCAGATCTTCTTGGAATTGGTTTGTTAGCTCGCATAGGACATAATCCAGAATACTTCTTGTGGGCAATTCAAAAATTATATGCATCGAGTAGTAGCTTTTCAGATGGAACAATAAGCCAATATTTAGATCCTCATCCTGGATTGATAAATCGAGAAGATTTAATTCGATCAGCAATAGGATATTTTTTCCCAATCTATCGTGGTTTTCAACATGAGAGGCTCGCAGCTGATGCTCCGATTAGAAGGTTGATTGAAGGTGCGGAGGGACTTGAGCAGGTAGTTTCTGCTATTCAAGATCCGATGGTTTCAAACTATGAACGTTTTTTAGCTTATCGCGAGTATGTAGATCCTAATGTCCTCGAGGTTCTCTCAGGGATGCAGCTTGATCAAAAAAAGTTTCGTTGTAATTTTTATGACCAAGTAGATGATATAGTAAAAACAGATTATAGTAATGAAAAGAAGCTTGATGCCTTATGCTCTTTAACTAGAGAGTCAAAACTATTTATCAATGAGCTTGCCTATGCTGTAAGAGAAGCAGTCACTATATTTAAAGGGTGTGAAAGAGAAAGAGAGGTAGATAGAGACTATCTCAAGTTTGGTCTTAGAATAATCAAAGAGCTAGCAATAGCAGATGATCCTGAGAGGGTGAGAGGACTTGCTTCTTTATATTCTAAGTGGCGGTCTGCAGCTCCTGAGGAAGAAGCCTTCTTTGATAAACCCACAAATTCTATAACAATATCTCTTAGCGATTTTTGCGATGCAGCTATAAATTCGAAAAATGGGAAAGAGCTAGAATTGATTAGAGCTGCAACATCGCTTGTAGATCGATTAAGAGAGGCAAAAAATTTCAATACGGATTTAGGGCGCCTATTCTTAAAATATGTTTCCTCTGATTGTTTAGATTACGATGATATAAGAGATCTTGTACCTCTTGCGAGGCTCAAGAAAATAAGTCCTATTGTTGCAGAAGCATTATGCTTGACTGGAGTAGGGTATATCCCTGCAATACGTAAATTGGTGTCTAAAGATTCTGACTTAGCAAATTTAGCTGTTAAAAACAGTATCGTTACTGTCGGATCTGCAAAATTGTCTGATAAAGCCTCAGATATAGAATTGAAAGATAATGGGCTTAGGCAAAGTCTAATCGAAAATGGAAAGAGGCATGAATTAGATGACATAGATTCCTCTAATGAGCCGGAAGAAGAAGAGTCTTCTAAAAAGAAAACTAAATTTACTAGTCGCCTTGGACAGTTAAATGACAAAATAGATGCTCTTTATGTCGAGGTTTCTGAGATTTGTAAATCAGAACTTACTGATGAATCTAAAGCTAGATTAAATCTTATATCTCGAACTTTAAGTGACATTCCAATAGATCCTGTTGGCACAAAAGTACTTGAAGTGTTTACAGGAGAGGCATTCAAAGGAACTTATGATCTAATAAATGGAAGTGGAGTCGGAGACTGTGTCGCTACTGAACTTCTTGATTCAGGCGATGTTATTACTTTTCTCAGACTAAATTGTAGAAATTTTTTCTATGGAGAGGATTATCTTGGAAATACAGAGATCCTGTGTGCGTCCCTCAAAAAATTAATAGATAAGAACGGCATATCAGCAGAAGCAGATTTAGTCTCATTATCTAAAGCACAACGAGAAGTTCGTAGTGTTATTAGATCAATCTTAGGATTGGAAGGTCGTAAATCAATAAAGTATTTTCCTCTTACTCTTCAATTTGAAGGGTATGAAAAGAGTCAAACGCAGGACCTTCCACATTTTAGATTTATCTGTGACGTTCCACCCTCAATCATATCTCCATTAGAAAAGTTAGCCTTATTGGATAAAGCATTCGTTGGGAATGTGCTTTGGGAAGAGCTAGTTAGGGAGCCAGGAGAAATTGAAGAAGTTATTACGATTGAGAGTGCCGCTGATGTAGTTAAAGTCGCACATCAAGGGGGCCTTCTTCCTTTCGATGAAATATCTACTTGGGATAGAGCAATAGAAGCCCTTCGAGTTGCACATAAAGATCCAAAACATCCAATCTTGCTTGAGGCAGTTTTAATTCGGGCCGGCGAATTAGGTGAAGATCTCTCAGCGAAGCAAATGGCAATTTTACTTAATGAATTTCCTAAACTTAGTAGTAACCAACATTTAAATTCAACTTTTTTAGCTATTCCAATCAAAGGAAGTGGGGAGTTTGAAAAGACCGCAGCAAATGCTCCAATTAAAGATGTGGCATTTGTATGGAACGTATTTCAATCACATAGAATTCTTACTAGAGAAGGCCAACAGAGTGCACTTACTTCATTGTTAGATAGAGTCCAAAACCTACCTGATAGAGAGCGCTTAGGTATTGTAATCGCCTTGTTAGAAGGGGAGAGAATTCAAGACTATCAAACTAGGAATAAAGTTGTCTCTCTGTTAGGAGAGTCAGTTTCTGCATGTATGAATGGAAAATCTCCACTTTCTACTAAGGAACAAAAGAAGCTCATCTCTGAAATGATTAGAGATATTAATCCACAAGAGTTAATAGCGGTTTTAGCGAGTTTTTGTAGGAATATTCCAATTCAGATAGAGGAAGCTAGGTTCTTAAGGAAAGAACTCGCAATTAATCAGGCAAAGAGTCTTCAGCGTAAAGCAGTTCTTATGGGTTCTTTTGCAGAGTTTTTAATTGACGTTAGAAAAGATCTTTTAATTGAGGATACATATTCATCAGAC
>CAZTER010000262.1:0-3769 GCA_964612045.1 uncultured Bdellovibrionales bacterium | reverse complement strand
AGTTCTTCACCTCATTCAATCTCTATCTCTTGGAGGAGCTTCAAGGGCCGCAATTGCGCTGGCTAAATATTCGACTAAGCTTAATCCTGATCTCTCACATTCAATCACCTCATTAAATCCTGCACATGAAGATCCCAATGCGGTTCAACTAGCGACATCCGAAGGGATGACAGTTCTAAGACCACAAAATATGGAGGAGTTGCGAAGTCTCATATTACATCACGACATAGTTCAGATTAATTGGTGGAACTGCCCCGAGATGTCGACACTTTTTCAAAGTGGAATTCCAGATTCGCGATTAGTCGTCTGGGCTCATGTAGGTGGACATCAAGCTCCTCAAATGATCTCACGAGAGCTCTGTGATTTTACAGATGCCATGATAGCTTGCAGCCCTTACACAAGAGATTGTCCAGCTATGCAATCGATTGGTAAGGATAAAATTACCGGTGTAGTTTATGGCGCTGCTGACTTTGCTAGATTAGATGGATTAGCTAAACGTGCTCATTCTGGATGTAATGTCGGATACATTGGAACTGTGCATTTTCTCAAGATGCATCCGAACTATGTAAAAATGTCTGCTGCTGTTAGAGATCCTGAAATTCACTTTACAGTATGTGGATCAGGTGGTGCTGAAGAGATATTAAAAGCACAGGCAAAAGAGATCGGCGCAGAGAATCGATTTAATATCCGTGGATATGTAGAGGATATAAAATCTGCAATCGAAGGGTTTGATATCTATGGATATCCTCTATGTGAGGATACTTACGCCGCATCAGAGGTAAATCTTCAAGAGGTAATGTATGCTGGAGTTCCTCCTGTAGTATTCCCTTATGGGGGTGTTCAGAAATTAGTTGTAGATAATTTCACTGGTTTAATTGTAAAAAGTGAGCGCGAATACTCAGAAGCAATTGAATATCTCTGGAAAAATCCTAGTGAAAGACAAAGAATCGGAAGAAACGCCAAGCTTTATGCTGAACAGATATTCGGGTCAGAAAACGCCGCAAAAGAGATGAATCATGTTTATTCAGAGCTAATGCAAAGCAATAAACGATCTCGCAAATGGGGATATTCTGGTAATTCTCTTGATAATCGTTTCGTAGGTGTAAGAAACCTACTATGGCCAAACCGAGAATTGAATGGAGCTGAACTATTTATTGAATCACTCGGCAACTATACTGAGGATTTTTTAATTAGTTTTCGTGAACAGGATATCTCTCAGGTAGTTGAAGCTGAACTTAGAATCTCTAGAAAAAGTGAGTTAATGAAATCTGGTGGTGTTCGTCCATATGCTAGATATTTTAGAAACGATCCACATTTAGCTCTTTGGTGCGGTCTGCTTGAATGTGCTCAGGGTGAGGTACAAAGCTCAATTGAGTGGTTTGTTTCAGCACTTAATAACGGACTTAATACCTGGCGAGTTATGGCTTATCTAGCAATAGCTGCAGAGAGAGCTGGACAAACCAGTCTAGCTGAATCACTAAGAGGTAATCTTCAAAAAATTGCAGCTCACATCCCAGCCGCATCACAGATAACCCTATAATTTAATTAGATAATATAAAAGCAATCAGGCTCTAATAATTACTGACCCTTATTACGCTTAGCAGTCATCTAAGAAGAGAGAACTTATATCTAAAGGTTTAAACTTTATGCAATCAAATCAAGACGCTAACTCTTCCATTCAGCGTGCAATTTCCGCATTAAAAAACAATCAGATCTCAAATGCATTTCATGAGATGGAACAGTTAAGAGAGAAAGGTGTTGTCGTTCGTGATGTAAATCATATCAGAGCGATCTGCTTAGCAGAGATGAATCGTCCGAAAGAAGCACTTGATGCAATCGCTAATGAACTTTCAAACTATCCTGATAACAGCGGTGCGCGCGAGTTAGAGCAAGAGCTACAAAGAACATTTAAGGGATCATCTACACAGGCACTGACTGCACAACAGACTCAATCTGTAGATCTTAACCAGCTAAACGCAATGGCTACTGAAGCTATTCAACTTGTACATTCCGGTAGAGGAGTAGATGCCTTAAAGAAAGCTGAAGAGATTGTACGTTTAGCACCAACAACTCCAGGTGTTCATTACCTAAGGGTATTTTGTTTAAATACAGTTGGTAGACATGAAGAAGCTCTCGTAGCTGCAAAGCAGGAATTGGAGATCAATCCTGGACATGAAGCCGCACGCCAAGAAGTTGAGAGATTAACAAAAGCTATCTCTAAAAGAGTAAGACCACAGCTTCATCCTGAACAGAGATCCTACGGTTCATCGCTTGCGCGGGACACAATGCTTGATATTCAAAACGCTTCACATAACTACACATACCGTGGAGTACCTATCATAAAGAATCCTTTTGATTGGGCGATATATCCGATCCTACTTTGGGAAGAAAAGCCTCGTACGATTATCGAGATTGGATCCAAGAACGGCGGAAGCGCGCTATGGTTAGGCGATATGATGAATAACTACGGAATTGATGGTCATATCTACTCCTTAGATATAGTCAGAGTAAGTGATGTTTCACATCCAAGGGTGACTTTCATGGAAGCAAATGGTCGTGAACTATCAGAGACTCTCTCTCCTGAGTTTATGGCATCACTTCCAAGGCCTCTTCTTGTTATTGAAGATGCAGATCACTCATTTGAAACAAGTTTTGGAGTATTATCATTCTTCAAACCACACATGAAGAAAGGAGAATATATCGTTATTGAGGACGGAGTTATCTCTGATATGGAAGGAGATAAGAGCTTCAATAGTGGTCCACATCGTGCTCTAAAAAGGTTCTTTGGTGAGAATCCAGGAGAGTTTGATATTGATTCAAAATATGCAGATTACTTTGGATATAATTTGACTTGGTGCACTAACGGATTCTTAAAATACAAAGGAACTTCACCAGACACAAAGATTCCTAAGTCAACAATCTCTGAGTTTCTTAGGGATGATGTAGAAACTTCTGGATTAAATACAGGACTTGGAATTAACGAGCGTTTTGCAATCTACTCATCTATGAGTGGTGTTAACTCCGACTCTCTTGCAAATATTATATCGATCGGATCAAATGCTGAAGGAATTTCAGCTTTGGTATCTCTTGGGCTTAAGAGAATTTCGATTAATAATCATCGAGAAGTTATATCCAGCACCGACTCAGTCGCGATGACACAAAGTCCAGTGGCTCTTAGTGCTCCAGTAAGATTTACTAAAGTTCCGGATACTACAGGATATGTAGCGGCTAATAAGACTCAGTACGATGTTGTATCTGTTGAATCTAGTGAGGATACTAAATTTTTAGCAGATAGATACAATGGGATGGTTAAGAAGGGTGGATACCTCATTATAACCTCACAGATATCACAAAGTAGGGAAGCTACCATGACAGGCTGGACCAAAGTTCAGACTGAGAAGCTATACTCCGTTCAGAGCACCGAGCAGTCCTCTGGACACCTTCTAATCCTAAAGAAAGATTAGATAAACAGAGGGTTATCAACCATAGTTTTATAGGATCCTCGTAGGGGTCTCGATCATCTAATTATTTGTGTTCTCTCTCTCAAGCCTTCAGTGCATGATCACGGCTGTTGAACACAACATTTTTAGGAGATCGCGTGAGCATAAAAGTTTTAGTTACAGGTGGCGCCGGTTATTTAGGATCAGTTCTTTGCGAACATCTACTTGATGCTGGATATAAAGTTAGTGTTGTTGACTCTCTTCTTTTTGGACAGACGTCAAATTTTCATCTTGCTGCTAATCCAAACTATGAATTCACCTTTGGAGAT
>CAZTER010000261.1:0-3775 GCA_964612045.1 uncultured Bdellovibrionales bacterium | reverse complement strand
ATAGACTCAGAAGATAATATAGAAAGGGTCTCTGGAATTATCGGTGAGATTGATGTTCCTTCAACCGATCGAGATATGACAATTATCCCGATTGATAATGCCGAAGCTAAAGAGATCGCTGAAAAACTAAATGAAATTTTAGGTAACCCAGGGCAACAAGGGGGAAATGGTGCAGGTGGTGAGGATGCTGCTGATCTTCTCCGTAATCGAGCCCCAGTAGAGCAAGCAAACATTACTCAGGTCAAAGGAGCTCCAGCTGCAGGGGGTGCTCCTATTATTGGCGCAGTTGGAGGAAAGACAGTTTCTGCTCGCACAAGAAATCCTAAAATCACAGCTGATGAAAGAACAAATTCCATCATAGTAATCGCGGATGAAGAGACAACCGCTAGGATTAGAGGATTAATATCTCAACTTGATTCTAAAATGGATCTCTCTGGCAGTAGATTTTTTGTATATCGATGCCAACATGCAAGTGCCGAAGAGTTAGTCGATGTATTAAATGGACTCGGAAATGGTGGTGCTGGAGGTGGTGGCGCAGCTCGACAAAACAACAATAACCAGGGGCAGAGAGATCTATTTGGAGGAGATAATATCCTCGCCGGTCAAAATAGAAATAACAACAGAGAGAACGGTCGAAATCGAATGGATCGTCAGCAAAGAACCCCTGGGAGATCAAGAAATGAGGGGCGACAGCAAGCCGGAGCAGCAAATGCAAATATAGGGGAAGATATCTCTATTAGCGCAGATCCTTCAACAAACTCCCTAATTATATTCGCAAGCAAGGGTGATTACGAAAGAATTTTAGGTTTGATTAAAGAACTCGATATCAAGAGACGCCAAGTATTAGTTGAAGCTATGCTACTTGAAGTAGCGATGGATGATATAGAGAGAACAGGTCTCTCTTTCCTAGGTTCAATAGGAGGAGCTGACGGTGGAATGTTGGTTTCTAATGGTGGTGGAGATATTATTAATCTCCTTCAAAATCCTTCAGCAATCCAAGACTTTGCTGCCGCTGCTGCTAGCTCAGGAACATTATCGCTTGGATCCTCTGTCACGATTCCAACACAATCTGTTCTGTTAGCTGCTGCAAAAAACAATTCAAGTGTAAATGTTCTTAGCTCCCCTACAATACTAACCACTGACAATGAAGAGGCAGAGATCGTTGTAGGACAAAATGTTCCTTTCCTTGCCAGCACCTCAACCAGTGGAGACAATTTAAACAATACTTTTAATCAGATTGATCGTCAGGATGTTGGTATTACATTAAGACTGACACCTCAGATAAGCTCAGGTGAGTATGTAAACCTTAAGATATTTACAGAAGTCTCTAGTATTGTAGGCGATTCGATCACATCTCAGCTTGGGCCAACAACAACTATTAGAACTAGTGAAACTACCGTCATCACAAAAGATTCTCAGATGGTAGCTATCGGTGGCTTGATTGCTGAAGATATGAATCAGACATCTAACGGAATTCCATTCTTAAAGGATGTACCAGTACTTGGCCATTTCTTCGGTCAAGATGGTGAAAGATTACGTAAAAACAACTTATTAATCTTCATTACTCCAAGAATTATCAAAGATCAGTACGACCATAGAGACATCACGATCGAAAGACGTGATGAATTGGAACGCACAATGGCACAATATGGTTCTCTTCCACGTAGAGAGGAAGTTTTACATAATAAACATATTGATCATGTCGCTGAAAATTCGAAATGGGAGGGAGATAAGCCTTCTACTATCCTTCCTCCGGTAGAGGACAAAACATCTCCGAGCAATCTGCGATCAAACTCGTTAGGTAACGATCAATCTACTGATATTAAAGAGTTTGGCAACATTGAGGAGTTTGGCTCTCAAGAAACTAAAGCAAAGCTCTCTCCTGCAATAAAAGAGAAAGAGATCTCTAAATCTGGAGGGCGTTTTATTGTTCTTGAAAAAACTGCTACGCGTTCAGATTCATTTAAAGCTCCATTTCTCACTACGGGGAAAAGATTGGTTGCAATTGCACTCCCTGAGGAATCTTCAAAGACAACACTTTCCTTCTTTGAAGCTGGGAAACGTTATGAGTACGGAGGAGAGATCACTCTCAGAGTACTCGGGGTTTATAACTCTCCAGAAGAAGCAACCAGTATGCATCAGGGTATTCCGGAGCAGTGGCACGAGCTTTCTCCATATGAGATTATGAACCTTGGTACAGCGCCTTGGCGTAATGTCACATTACCTGCTGTAGGTGTTAAATAAAAATTAGCGAGCTTGTTAGTATAAAGCGATAGTGATGCAAAACGAGTCGGGTAATACAGATAGATTTGAGGTTCAATCTCCACGAGAGATCGCTGAGGCATTTGGGCTACCATTTATAGAAAGACTAGATCCTCCTACTCCCCCACGAGAGTTAGTCCGTGGAGATTTTGATCGAATTGCCGGCTCATGGGGACGTCAACACTCTGTAGTTCCAATTGGAGAAAATGCAGGTGCTGTTGTTGTTGCAACATCGAATCCCTCCCAACCGTATATTATTGATCAACTAAGGTACTGCTATAATCGACCTATTGAATTAGTAATTACGACTCCTGAACAGATACAAGCCGCAATAAATGCTATTCGGTCGACATTGATGAGAGATCGAGGAAGTGCTCTCGCCGACGCTGAAGATGAATCTGATGATAGTGATACACAGTTAAAAATTGATGTTACTGATGCGGAAGATGATGATGCTCCTATTATTCGTTATGTGAATGCGATTATCTTTAAAGCAAGCGCACAAAGAGCTTCTGATGTTCATATAGAGCCATATGAAGGAGCACTAAAAGTAAGATTCAGAGTTGATGGAGTTCTTGCTGATGTAGCAGAGGAAGAAAAAGGATTTCATGCTGCGATTGCTTCCAGAATAAAGGTGATGTCTGGACTAAACATCGCAGAAAAGCGACTTCCTCAGGATGGTCGTATCGGATTAAAGATTGCTGGACGAGATGTAGATATTCGTGTCTCTACAATCCCTACTCAATTCGGTGAAAGAATAGTTCTTCGTTTACTTGATAAAACAGCAACTGTTTTAGATCTTCCACAGGTAGGTTTAGGAGGAAGAAAACTTGAGGTAATAGAGAAACTCATTCAGAAACCAAATGGAATCATCCTCGTTACTGGACCAACGGGATCTGGAAAAACAACAACTCTCTATTCTTGTCTTAATAAGATTAATACCCCAGAACTTAATATCCTCACTGTAGAAGATCCTATCGAGTACCAACTTGATGGCATAGGTCAGATGCAGGTTAATCCCAAAATTAACTTTACATTTGCTTCAGGACTGCGAGCCATTCTACGACAAGATCCAGATGTCGTGATGGTCGGAGAAATTCGTGATACTGAAACAGCTGAAATTGCAATTCAAGCATCGCTTACTGGACATCTTGTTTTATCAACTCTCCATACTAATGATTCTCCAGGAGCAATTACCCGTCTTTTAGATATGGGAATTGAGCCGTTCCTTGTTGCATCCAGCCTTCTTGGTGTAATGGCTCAACGATTAATCCGCAGACTATGTCCTGATTGTAGAGAAGCCTACGAAATCACGGATGAAGAGCTCAAGGAGTTAGGAGTTGCTGTAGAATCAGTTACCTCGAGAAAAGCTTTCAAACCTGGTCATGGACACTGTGAAACTTGTCAGGGGGTTCGCTATGTAGGAAGAACTGGAATCCATGAGTTGCTTATTATTACGGATGAAGTTCGATCCCATATCCTACAAAGAGTAGACTCAAATACTATTAAGAAT
>CAZTER010000260.1:0-3779 GCA_964612045.1 uncultured Bdellovibrionales bacterium | reverse complement strand
CTTTAGTCCTCGTACACAATGCGAACTTCTCCATGGAACGATGACTTTAGTCCTCGTACACAATGCGAACTTCTCCATGGAACGATGACTTTAGTCCTCATACACGATGCGAACTTCTCCATGGAGCGGGGACTTTAGTCCCCGTATCACACAGACTAACTTCCACATTAAGAGAAACGATCCTTCTTTAGCAGAATCAAGTAACAACCTAGCACAAACAAACAATTATTAAGTGCCAACTTATTGCTACTCGCACACCATATTTTAGTAATTAAGAAACATCTTATCCAAAAAATACGATAAGATGTTATGCATCGAGAACTACCGCATTTTGACAAAAAATATTTAATACAAAGCGTTACAACAAGATTGTATGACTCTATACCAAAATTAAAAATCATATACCTGCAAGAACGTCTCAAACCTCTTAATCAGAATGAAAGAAAGATTGAATTGGCTAGGCAATTAGAAGCCTTTCTAGATAAAGGAGAGGGTCAGCAGTTTATGATGAATCATGACGTAGCAAAAATCGTTGAAGACCAATTACTTGAAATATTTATAAGTGATGGCCTAATTGCTTGGGTTATAATGCCTAATCATGTTCATTTCATTACAGCTAGAAGATTAAGCACATCGCTTAAAGAGCTTATTAAACGGTGGAAAGGAATAAGTGCATATAAGTGTAATATATTACTTAAGCGTCATGGTTACTTCTGGGCTAAAAATTACTTCGATCGATTCATTCGAGACGAAGAACATTTAAACCGTTGCGTACAGTATATAAATTATAATCCAGTAAAGGCTGGATTAGTTAGAAATCCAAGTGAATATCCATTTTGTTCTGCTGCGAGAAGAGATTTCAACCCGTTTAAAATTCACCTTTTAACTTTTGCTTTTATTGTGAAACAGTCATTAACTTTTTTGTTATTTGAAGTTTTATATATGTGATATGCGAGTCTCTGTGATACGGGGACTAAAGTCCCCGCTCCATGGAGAAGTTCGCATCGTGTATGAGGACTAAAGTCATCGTTCCATGGAGAAGTTCGCATTGTGTACGAGGACTAAAGTCACCGCTTTATGGGCAAGTTTATAGTATGCACGGGGACTAAAGTCCCCGCTCCAAGTTGGTTCACCTAAGGTTAGTAATAAGAATGCTGCTCCTCTATTGTTTATTTGCATCATATTCGACGAAACTCTCCTCGTCCCTTCGATAAACTCAGGATAAGTAAGCTCAGGGCTGGGGAAATAAGCTCCTCTCATTCGTAAATGAATCATGGAGCGGGGACTTTAGTCCCCGTACATAGCGCCTCAAGAGCTGAGACCACGACTCTATTAATAATCAAAAAATTTTAATTCAGGATATTAATTGCCCTAAAGCACTTCAACCAATCGCTTAGCAGCTTCAATAATATCTGCTCTGTGACCGAAGGCACTTAATCTAAGGAACCCCTCTCCTGCTGGACCGAAGCCAGAGCCTGGAGTAGTCACGATATGAGCTTTATTTAAGATCTCAGAGAAAGAATCCCAAGAAGATCTCCCTGGAAATCTTGCCCATAAATACGGAGCATTAGTTCCACCATGAACTTCGATTCCTTTGCTTACTACAGCTTCTCGAATAATCTTTGCATTCTCCATGTAGAAGGCAACTAACTCTTGCATCTCTTTCATGCCAGCATCAGATAAAGCTACTAAACCACCACGTTGTGCAACATTAGAAGCTCCGTTAAAAAGCGTCGTTACGACACGAGACCAATCTGTTCTGACTGGAGTTCCATCTTCAAACTTTAACTCCTCTGGAACCACAGACCATCCAAGCCGAACACCGGTAAAACCAGCACTCTTTGAAAGAGAGTGCACTTCTATTGCTACCTCTTTTGCGCCAGGTATCTCGAAGATGCTTTTTGGTAGGGTAGGATCTTGAATGTACATTGAGTACGCAGCATCGAATATAATTATCGATCTTTGTGCTTTAGCGAACTCTACTAAAGATTGTAGCTGTGCTCTGGTTGCTACTGCTCCGGTCGGATTATTTGGTGAACAGAAGTAAATAATATCTCTTCCTTGCGCCTGAGAGATCTCAGGGAAGAAATTGTTTTCTGGAGAACATGCTAAGTACCTTACTCCAGCAAATTGCTTAGTAGATGAATCTAGGTCTCCAGTTTGGCCCATGATAACACCACCATCAACATATACAGGATAGGATGGATCCTGAACTGCAAAGCTTGCCTTTGCACCAAAAAGGATCTGCAATCGGCCGATATCACATTTTGCACCATCAGAGACAAAAACCTCTTCAGGCTTAACTATTCCACCGTAAAACCTCTCTGCTATTGCAGAGCGAAGATCTTTATTCCCTTGCTCATCTCCATATCCGGAATAACCTTGAACCGTACCGAGCTTTTCTGCTCCCTCTCTTAAGCCATTAACGATATATGAGGTGATTGGCTCTGTTGTATTTCCTATTCCAAGAGAGATTAACTTGGCCTCTGGATTAGCTTTTAAGAACTCTGCTTTTCTTCTATTAATCTCGGGGAAAAGATATCCCCCAGGCAATTTTGCAAAGTTTTCATTACGCTTTACCATCTTTACTCTCCTAGTATTCCATCAAAAACTGAAACTGCCGAACCTGTCATCATAACATGCCCATCTGCACGCCAATCAATTAAAAGATCTCCACCCAGGAGCTTAACCCTTAGAGCTCTATTGGTGAGGTTATTTAATACTGCCGCAACAGTTACTGCACACGCTCCTGTTCCGCATGCCTGTGTTTCTCCAGAGCCCCTCTCCCAAACTCTCATCTCAACTAGATCCTTTGAGAGAACCCTTACAAATTCAACATTAACGCGCTCAGGAAAAAGCGGGTGATTTTCAATCATCGGCCCGATCTTATGAACTAACTCATCATCTAACTGATCAACAAATATTACACAGTGCGGATTCCCCATAGAGACACCTGTTCCATTAAGAGCTCTTGGAATATTTGGAATAACTTGAGAGATAAAATTATCTCCTTCCGCACTTAATGGAATATAAGCGGGTCTCAGTTCTGGTTCACCCATATCAACAGTAACAGAGGAAACTTTGCTGCCATCAACTTTTAGTTGAAGAATCTTTATCCCTGCTTTTGTTTCAATCTCTAAGTTTAAAGATTTAGTAATACCTCTATCATATAGGTATTTCCCAACACATCGAATCGCATTACCACACATCTGAGCTTCTGACCCATCAGCGTTAAACATCTGCATTCTAAAATCTGCCTTATCTGGAGGAAGAATCAGAACTAAACCATCTGCTCCTATTCCAGTATGACGATCAGATACGAACTTAGATAACGCTGGAGGATTTATCGGGGCTCCTTCTAAGGCATTAACATAGACATAGTCGTTACCTAGTCCATGCATCTTCGTAAATTTTAAACCGTTCCAACTATTGGACATATTAAACTCATGGTTGAGGCTGAGAGCTAATAAAATAGCACGATAATATTGTTGGTAGCGATATTATGGTGCCTCGTGGACTAAAGTCCACGCTTGGAAATGAGACTTTTAGTCCTATCTCAAGGCTGTTTATATTGTCCCTAGGCGAGCTTTCGTGCTCCGGGCACTAAAGTGCCCGCTCCAAGTCCACGATTCAATACGACTTACTCACATGACAAAAGAAAACCCACATGACTAAGGATTACTTAATCATGTGGGCCTCTTTAAAGTAGCTGAGCGGTTAAGCTCAGCTACTTCTAGCAACCTTGCGTTATTCTACGCAGCGGATTGCCCAACGAACTG
>CAZTER010000259.1:0-3780 GCA_964612045.1 uncultured Bdellovibrionales bacterium | reverse complement strand
AAAACAATCTAATTTTTATTATTTTTGATTCTTGCCGTTTTGACAGCTTCATTGCGGCAAAAACTCCTAATATCAGCAAGCTTGGTGAAGTAGAGAAACGCTACTCATTTGCAAGCTGGACTCTTCCTTCTCACGCTGTGTACATGATGGGAGCTAGCCCACATACAAGCCCAAAAGGAGTCTTTGCTTCTGAGGTGTACAAGAAAGACTTCGTAAACTGGAGCCATAGATTAAATATTCCTGACATATCGTTTAAAGGTTTTGTTCCTCGCCTATCATTAGCGGCATTCCTTAGAGAACAGGGGTACCGAACAAATGCGATGGTATCAATGCCCGTACTTAATCAAACTACATTCCTGAATGTACACTTTGATCGCTATCAATTAATGAACTCACATAATGATTTTGAAGCAATCGTAGATGGCTTAATTTTTGATGAGGATAAACCATCATTCTACATCTTGAATGTTGGTGAGACTCACTATCCATACACAACAAAAGGAGAACCTCCTCCAAATCTACCAAGAATACATGGCATGCACGGAGTTTTTAAACATCTAGATGACAACATCATCCATGGATCTGAAGGAATTGAAGCTAAAGAAAGTGAAGATAAATTCTTTGATATGGATGCTTTAAGAGCTCTTCAACAGAAACAGATTCAAAATGTTGAATTCTTAGATCGTCTTTTTGAGAAACTGTATCAGGTAGTGCCTAAAAATACTCACTTTATTGTAACCGCAGATCATGGCGAATGCTTTGGAGAAGATGGATACTTTGGCCATGGTCCAATTATTCATGACAAAGTTTTCGAAGTATTTTTCTTAGAAGGCAAATTAAAGTAAGAGATATGAAGCAACTTGATAGAAATTTAACTCGTAGGGAATTTGTTAAAGGCTCGTCAGCGCTTCTATCAGCTACCGCTCTTACCCCCCTAACCTCTAAAATTCAAGCTCCTTATCTTAAGAGCGGTAAATTCGCTAAAAAGATAATTGTTCTTGGAATGGATGGTGTAGATCCAGGACTTGTAAACAGATTTGTTGCCGAAGGACAGTTACCAAACTTTAAACGTTTGATAGATAAAGGATACTTTGGACCTCTCGGGACCACCCTTCCCCCTCAAAGCCCAGTAGCATGGTCAAGTTTTATAACTGGAACAAATCCGGGTGGAAATGGAATCTATGATTTTATTCATAGAGATCCAACAACCTTTACTCCGTATCTTTCTACCTCAAGAAGTTTTCCATCAACAAAGAACTTAAAGATTGGTGAATGGAATGTTCCCCTGACTTCTGGTCGAGTTGAATCGATGAGAAGAGGACCAGCTTTCTATACAGTACTTGAGAAACACGGGATAGATTCTACCCTGTATCAGATCCCTGCTAATTTTCCAGTTACAACAAAAGAAACCAAATCAGTTAGTGGTATGGGGACTCCTGATTTACTCGGCAGTTATGGAGTCTTCACTTTATTCTCTGAGATCCCTATGGCCGGCTCAGAGCATTGGAGTGGAGGAAGGCTTGTTAGAATATTTCCATTTAATCATGCAGTAACTACTTCGCTTGTTGGTCCTGCAAATCCATTTAAAAATAGCCAAGACGAATCTAAAATAGATGTAAAAATATATAGAGATCCAAGTGAAGAGATCCTTAGAATTAAGATCCAGTCACATGACCTTATTTTAAAGAAAGGTGAATGGTCAGACTGGTTGCCTCTATCCTTCTCTCTAATACCAATGTTTGCCTCCCTTGCAGGCATGGTACGTTTTTACGTGAAAGATGTTCATCCACATATAAAGATTTATTGTACGCCAATTAATATAGATCCGATGGAACCATCCATGCCGATCTGCTCCCCTGCCTCTTTCTCAAAAGAAATCTCTCAAGCAGTTGGTCGTTTTTATACTCAAGGATTACCGGCAGATACCAAAGGATTAAGCCATGGAGCCCTGACTGACGAAGAATACTTTGAGCAAGCAAAGATTGTAATGAACGAAAGCTTGAGGTCCTTTGAATATCAAATTGAAAGATTTAAAGAGGGATTCTTCTTCTTCTATTTCTCGAGCACAGATCAAAACACACACATGATGTGGAGACTCATGGATCCAAGTCATCCACTATATAAGCCTGATGCCCCTGAACATGTAAAAGATGGTGTCAGATATTTTTATAGACAGATGGATGAAGTCATTAGACAGACGCTTTCTCATATTGATAGTGATACGTTATTACTAATCCTATCAGATCACGGATTTGCACCATTTAAGAGAGAATTTCACTTGAGCACGTGGCTAGTGCAAAACGGATTTACAGTACTTAAAGATCCAACGCGCAAAGATCCAGGCGATTTTTATGATAATGTTGATTGGTCTAAAACCAAGGCCTATGCACTAGGAATAAATGGAATATATCTAAATATTAAAGGGCGTGAAATAAAAGGTTCTCTAGATCCATCTGAGGGAGCTTCGGTAAAAGCAGCCATTAAAGCCCTATTGCCAAATATAAAAGATCCAGATAATGGCGAGTCTGTTATAAGTAGACTTTATGATGCAGAAGAAGCCTATTCTGGTCCTTTTGTAGGATTAGCACCTGACTTAGTTGTTGGATATGCAAGAGGATACAGGATTTCAGATGAAGCTGTTTTAGGCAAATTTCCGTCAGGAGACTTGGTTTGCACTAGACAAGATCCTTGGGCAGCAGATCATTGTATGGATCCAGCTGTAGTCCCAGGAATTTTAATATCTAATAGAGAATGGACGAAGAAAGATCCAGGTATTTGGGATATGGCACCAACTATACTGAATGCATTTGGTTTGCCAATTCCATCAGAGATGGACGGACGAGATATTTTTTCCTGATCTGTACCGGGGCTACTATTTCATAATCATAGTTTAATCTTTGACAACATTTCTTTCTCATATCTCGATAGAAAGAGATATGAGAATAAGGAAATATCATCCACATAAAGCAGTACTTTTTGTTACATTAAGCACAGAAGAAGGCTTATTGTTTCAACCTAATCCATTGACAAACCTCGTAATAAAGAGCTGTTTGTCGCGAGCTCAATATAATCATCCTGTTAAAATTTGTGCTTTTCTTGCCGAAGCAAATCATCTTCATCTTATTCTTGTAGTAGATAATCCAGATGATGTTTGTGGGTTTGTTCGATGCTTTAAAACAGAATCTGCCCACATGATAAATAGAATTATAGGAAGAAAAAAGAGAACTGTTTGGTGCGAAGGGTATGACAGCCCTGTTGTCCTAACCTCTGTAAGAGCTCTTATTGCACTAGCATATCTATATGCGAATCCTGCCAAAGACAATTTAGAAAGATCTATTGATACATATCCAGGAGTTTCAAGCTGGAGAATGTTTATAGATAATAAGCTTAATGAAACTTGGAAGAGAATCCGTCGTCCAATGTTAAGAAGACTTGATCGTACAGATCAAAATTTACGTGGATATTCAGATGAGGCAGAACGACTAAGTATAAAGAGTGATTCAGAGCACACTCTCAAATTAGAACCAAATGCATGGATGGAGGCTTTTGGTATACTTAACTCTGAAGAGCAGAGTAAAATTAATAATAAGCTGATAGAGCGAGTTCGCAAACTTGAAGATAGGGCTGAGACTAAGCGACTTTTATTAGGACTAAGGTTATTAGGACATAACAGAATTATTAATTCACAGATAAATACTACCTACCAATCAAGACGATCAGGTAGACGCTCAGCTTGTTTAAGTGATGTTAGAAAGCTGCGCATGTCATTTTTAATGTTCT
>CAZTER010000258.1:0-3797 GCA_964612045.1 uncultured Bdellovibrionales bacterium | reverse complement strand
CTTCCTGGTGTCCCTACCCTGTTTTTTTTAATTTCTCAGTTGAAATTAGAAAAAACGATTTTCAATACAACTATTCTTCCCATCGTCTTCTACGAGGAGTCCCGCTCTGCTTCTCCTTTAGAGAGTGTCCCTTTCTCTCTTTCGGCTTACGTTGCAGAGCACCCCATCTTTTACTTCTCTCTGGAAACAGGGTTGCTCTAGCATCCTGATACTCTTTCTCGCTTAATTTCCTTACTTCTCCAGGTTTGAGTTGTCCTAATTTAAAAGGACCGTGCTTTACTCGATGTAATTCAACAACTGGGAAACCAAGTTTATCAAATATTCTACGGATAACTCTGTTCCAACCGATCGATAAAGTTACTCTTACCCAAGTAGCTGGGAAAGATCTCTCTGATGGTCGATCCATTACCTTGGCATGTCCTTTAGCGATTCCCTCTTCAAGATTAACGCCACGATCAATTCGACTTGCAACTTCATAAGGCATAGAACCTTCAACCAAAACTTCGTATGTACGATCTACTTGATACTTTGGATGAAGTAATTTCTGCGCCATCTCGCCATCATTTGTCATGATCACAAGACCAGTAGACTCCCAATCTAACCGACCAACTGGATAATAAGATCGATAACGAGCAGATAAAAAATCAGCGACTGTGGGGCGACCTTCTGGATCATCCATTGATGTAATAACTGCGGGAGGCTTATTTAAAATTATAACGCCACGTTCTATTGGCTTAATTAGACGTCCTTTGACACGGACTTCATCAATCTCTGGATCTATCTTAGTACCAAGCTCAGTTACGATTTGATCGTTTACCTGAACACGCCCACGCTCAATTAAAGACTCCGCACGCCGCCGAGATGCCACTCCACACTGAGATAAATATCTCTGTAAGCGAATCTTACCCGGCTGTTGCGGCGTCTCCTCCTCTTCCGTCATTGTCCAATCCACTAGGAGTTGATAAGCGCCCATCGTCCTCTCCTTCCTGAGATCCTGCTTCTCCCGGCTCTCTTTCAAACTCCTTGATATCCCGAAGAGTCGGGAGCTCTGAGAGTGAGTTTAAACCGAACAGGCTCAAAAATTGATCAGTTGTGCCATACAAGGCTGGTTGTCCAACCGTTGCTTGATGACCTACGATCTTAATTAGAGAACGCTCAAGAAGTGTTTTAAGCGTTGGTGTAACATCTACACCTCTAATCTTTTCAATATCACTTTTTATAACTGGCTGACGATAAGCGACTACAGCCAAGGTTTCTAAAGCTGCATTCGATAGACGTCGAGGCTTCCCAGATCTTAAAATTCGAATATATGGAGCAAAGATCGGTCTTGAACGAAACTGAAAAGCACTAGCAACTCGAATTAATTCAAAACCAGAACCAGAGCTCTGAAGTCTAGCTTCTATCTCTCCTATTGCGGATAAAACTTTATCCTCTTCAATATGAGATATCTCACTAAGACGCTGCAATGTCAGCGGCTCACTACTTGCAAATAATAGAGCCTCAACTAACGCTGACAACTCCCCTTCTTCAATAGGATCTAATTTATCGATCTCTTGTGCAGCACTGCTTGATTCCTCACTAGTTGCGACATCCGCACCATCAACAGCCGGTTCAGCAACTGCAATACTCTGTTCGATTTCCTTATTCTCTTCTGTTGTCATCTAACTACTCTCACCTACTAACAACTAGGCTTATTAAATCTATAAAACTCTAAACAACTTTAGCATCAAACTCAGACTCTAACTTAGCGATATCAACTCCTTGATTTTTAGAGTTGTCCTTACTTCCAGCCAAGCTAACAGAGATATCTTCAGAGCTGTCCTGCTGAGTTACATGAATTACTTGACGCTTACAAAGCTCAAGCAAGGCTAAGAAGGTACTAATTATATGGCCTCTGGTAACTTCGCTAATCTGTTTACCGCCCGTAACTAAATTTTTGAAAGATACTGCACTGCTAGCAAGCTTTAATGTATCAATCACTTCGACCATGCGCTCTACAATTGAAACAGAATCAACAGAGATCGTCATTAGCGCTGCTGGAGCATCCCCTTTCTGTAAGATCTTTAATAATGCCTTACCAAGCAACATTACATCGTGATTCTTAAGAATCATCTCCGGCTCTTCGCCTGGGAAAACAGTTGCAGCCGAGTTAAAGACATCCATCCCTAAAACTGGACGTGAAGATAAATGACGAGCTCCATCTCTATAAATCTCAGCTTCTCGAAGTTTCTTTAGTAATTCCTCATGCGGATCTACTAAATTTCCTTCTTCATCTTGAACAAGCTGTACTGGCTCATTAAGAATAATACTAGACTTTATTGAGACTAAAGTTGCTGCAATAACTAGATATTCCCCAGCTACCTCAAGATCAAGATCTTTCATCTGCTCAATACATTCAAGGTATTGAGATGTAACCCTTGCAAGCGCGATCTTTTCGATCTTTAACTCGTTTTGCTTTACCAAGTGCAAGAGTAGGTCTATCGGACCATCAAAACTCTCCAACCGAATCTCAAAACCATTGGCTGTGAAAAGACCTAATTCATCCTCTTCCTCTGAGCCATCATTATCCAAGATAGGATTATCAATCGGTGGTGATTCCATAATAGGCTCACTACCTGGCACATCTAGTAGATTTTGATCTTGGTCCTGACTCATCGCACCTCGTTTCGGTTTAAGGTACTTTAACTAAGAGATTATGTCGAGACTCGATCTCCTCGTTGAGCACGAAAAGCGTATAACATTACTGCTGTCGCTTGAGAGACATTTAAGGAATCAATCTGCCCGAACTGAGGGATAGTCAAACGAAAATGAGCTTTGGATTTAATTAATGGCTGAATGCCCTCACCTTCAGAACCCATTATTAATAAAGTATGGGAGGGGAATGTAAACTTAGGCAACAACTCACATCCCTCACCTACATCAGCAATTACTGAGAAAAAGCCACGGTCATGCGCAGACTCTAAGGAATTTGCCAGATTTCCTACCTCAATTATAGGAACTATCTCAGAGGCCCCAGCACTAGTCTTTGTAACAGCAGCTGTAACGGTACACCCTCGGTTCCTTGAGTAAATTACACCATCAGCACCGAGACATTCTGCTGCCCTTAGGATTGCTCCAAAATTATGGGGATCAAAGATAGAATCAACCATCAAGAGCAAAGAGCTCTCCTGTGACTCAAGCTTTTTTAAAACATCCTTCAAATTATGCGCTGGCCTCTCAGCCAATTCAGCTACCACACCTTGATGAGAATCTGAGCCTGCAATTTCAGTTAATTTATCGAAGGATAGAAACTGTATCGAGATTCCACTACCCTCTAATTCACTAGCAATTTCATCGATATCTTTGCTATTAACCGAAGCCAAAAAGACCTTTTTTATTCTAGAAGGAGCGAAGCGCAAGATCTCACGAATAGAATTTCTGCCGATCAAAATTGAATCACGATTCGACAATCGAGAGTGATTCGAACGATTATTTTGGTGATGCTGTTTCATTTTATCTCTAGCCCATTTAGTTTAAACCCGCTAAATTAACAATCAGAGCGGATGGTTACAAACGTTCCGAATAGGTTTTCCTAACGCGGAATGAAAAGTAATCCAATTCAGTACTCTTACCATCTTATGAGAGACATAATCCAACCCTCTTACTACTCAAAAATAGGGCGATTTATGAGTAATTTAAGAGGTTAGGGCAAAAAGGGGGATGTTTTGAACGAGCGTGTCAGCAGAGAAGAAGAGCAGGAATTAACTTCTGGAACAGCAACATCAGCTCACGACAACGGAACTGACCGCTCCTCTGAA